>VFKJ01000244.1 GCA_009885595.1 Myxococcales bacterium
CACGTCGCGCTGCGTGAGCTGCGCGAACAAGGGCAGCCGCTCCAGAGGCGGCTCCCCATCGAAGGCGTCGTCGAGCACGGCGTGCGTCACCCGCCACGCGTCCCGAATCGCGCGCTCTCCCCCGACCAGCGGCATCGGGCGAAGCGTCGCGAGCCGATCGAAGCCGCCGTAATCCGTCAGCAGGAACTCCCCGCCCCACGCGGCGCCATCGGTGCCCAGCCCGGCGCCGTCGAACGCCACGCCCAGCACCGGCCCCTCGAGCCCGTGCTCGGCCATCACCGCGGCCACGTGCGCGTGGTGATGCTGCACCGGCACCAGCACCCGCGCGCCGCGCAGCTTCGCGTAGTGCGTCGATTGGTAGTCCGGGTGGAGATCGTGCGCGATCACCTCGGGCTTCACCTCGAGGAACTGCTCCAGGCGCTGCACCATCACCTCGAAGCCCTGGAAGGTGGAGAGCTCGTCGAGATCTCCCACGTGCGGGCCGAGCGTGACCTGCGAGTGCGCGCCGATGCAGAAGGTGTTCTTGAGCTGGCCGCCCACGGCGAGCACGGGCTCGGTGAACGGCAGTGGAGAGGCGATCGACTGCGGCACGAAGCCACGCGCTCGGCGCAGCAGCATGGGCGCCGCGTTCACCACGCGCACCACCGAGTCATCGGTGCGGGTCGCGATGGGCCGGTCATGCACGAGGAAGCCATCGGCGAGCCCTCGCAGGCGCGCGACCGCCTCGTCGTTCCCCACCGCCATCGGCTCGTCAGACACGTTGCCCGAGGTCATCACCAGCGGCCGCTTCACCCGCGCCAGCAGCAGCTCGTGCAGCGGCGTGTAGGGGAGAAAGAGACCGAGCTGCCGGCTGCCGGGCGCGATGGCAGGCGCGAGCGCCCAAGGCTGACGCGCGGTGACCAGCACGATCGGTCGCGCGGGCGAGGCGAGCAGGGCGAACTCCGCGGCGGTCAGCTCCGCCAGAGCGGCGGCGGTGGTCAGATCAGGCACCATCACGGCCAGCGGCTTCTCGTCGCGGCGCTTGCGGCGGCGCAGCTCGTCGACCGCCGCCTGGCTGGTGGCATCGCAGGCGAGGTGAAAACCACCGAGCCCTCGCACCGCGACGATCGCGTCCGACTCCAGCAGCCCCGCCGCCCACGTCAGCGGATCGCCGGTCTCGACCCGCGTGCCGCTCCCGTCGAGCCAGGAGAGCCGCGGCCCGCACACCGGGCAGGCGATCGGCTGGGCGTGAAAGCGGCGATCGAGTGGATCCTCGTACTCGCGGCGGCAGGCCTCGCAGAGCGGGAAGTCCTTCAGGGTGGTGCGGGGGCGATCGTACGGAATCGAGGTCGCGATGCTGAAGCGCGGACCGCAGTGCGTGCAGTTGGTGAAGGGGTACTGGAAGCGGCGGGCGGTGGGATCGTTGATCTCCTCGCGGCACGCCTCGCACATCGCCAGGTCCGCGGGGATGCTGGCGCGCGCCAGGCCGGTGAGCTCACTGTGCAAAATCTGAAATCCTTCCGGCGCGGGCGCCTTCAACGTTTCCCATTCGAGGTGCTCGATGCGCGCCGCCGCCGGCAGCTCGGTCTTCAGTCGGCGCAGCAGCTGATCGAGCGAGGCCGCGGCGCCGAACGCGTCGATGATCACGCCTTCAGGGCCGTTCTTCACCGAGCCCGTCAGCGCCAGCTCGTGCGCGAGCCTGTAGACCCAGGGGCGGAAGCCGACACCTTGCACAGTGCCTTGAACGGCGATGCGCCGGCCTGAAGAAAGGACGTCCACGGGGGCCTCGACCGGTCAGCACCGGACCCGACGCGCACTACAAAGAGCGCGCCGTCGCCCCATTCTCGGCGCGCATCGTTTCGCAGACTTGTCAGGCAGCTGATCCCGCACTGACGCAGATTCTTCGCGCGCGCTCCGGGCCGGCGTAAATCTGGCGTATGCAAGGCCGGATTTCGCCCTGATGAGATCAAACAGCTGCGCGGCACCGTGGCCAGCATGCGCGCGGAATCACGGGTCGAAAGGAGCTACGGTTTTCGCCGCATGCCCATCATCAACCTGACGGTGAACGGCGTTCCCAAGCGACTGGACGTCGCGCCCGGTGAGACGCTGCTCGAGGCCCTGCGCGAGCGCTGTGGAATCCGCTCCTTGAAAGACGGCTGCGCGCCGCAAGGCCAGTGTGGTTGCTGCCTGGCGTTGATCGACGGCCTGCCGAAGACCACCTGCGCGATCGCGGCCGAGCGCTGCGATGGCAAGAAGATCGTCACCCTCGAGGGCGTCGCGCAAGACGAACGCGACCTGCTCTCACACGCCTTCGTGCACGCCGCCGGCATCCAGTGCGGCTTCTGCATTCCGGGCATCGCGCTGAAGACCAAACACCTGGTCGAGCAGAAGCCCTCGCCCACCCGCCCGGAGATCGCCACCGCGCTCGACGGCCACCTCTGCCGCTGCACCGGCTACGTGAAGGTGATCGACGCGGTCGAGACCTACGCGAAGGCGAAGGCGGGAACGCCCATCCCCCCACTGCTCGACGACGGCGGCGTGGGCAGCTCGCTCCAGCGCTACCAGGGGCTGGAGACGGTGCTGGGCGACCGCCCCTACGTCGCGGACCTCACCCGCCCAGGAATGCTGCACGGCGCGGTCGTCTACTCGCAGCACCCCCGCGCGAAGGTGAAGCGCATCGACACCGCCGCCGCCAGGGCGTTGCCGGGCGTGCACTGCGTGGCCACCGCGGCCGACGTGCCGGGCAAGCGCTGGTACGGAATCCTCTACGCGGACTGGCCGGGCTTCGTGGCGGAGGGTGAAGAGGTGCGCTGCAGGGGCGACGTGCTCGCGGCCATCGCGGCCGATGACGAGCCCACCGCGCGCCGCGCCGCCGAGCTGGTGAAGGTCGAGTACGAGGTGCTCACGCCGGTGCTCTCTCCTGATCAGTCGCTCGCGCCCGGCGCGCCGCGCGTCAACCCCACCCACGACAACGTGCTCAGCCGCTCCATCATCAAGCGCGGTGACGACGTCGACGCGGTGCTCGCGAAGAGCGCGCACGTGGTGAAGGAGACCTTCCAGACCCAGCGCATCGAGCACCTCTTCCTCGAGCCCGAGTGCGCGCTGG
This sequence comes from Myxococcales bacterium, assembly GCA_009885595.1. GTDB lineage: Bacteria > Myxococcota > Myxococcia > Myxococcales > Myxococcaceae > Archangium_A. The sequence goes on from VFKJ01000244.1 coordinate 3,086, forward strand.
CCGAGCCGCTGGGCAAGGGCCTCAAGCTGTACAGCCAGGGCCAGGGCATCTTCGATGATCAACGGCAGGTGGCCGCGTTCCTCGGGCTCACGGTCGACGAGGTCGCGGTCGAGCTGGTGCCCAACGGCGGCGCCTTCGGCGGCAAGGAGGACATGTCGATCCAGGCGCACGCCTCCATTCTCTGCTTCCTCACCAGGCGGCCGGTGCGCGTGCGGCTCACCCGCGCCGAGTCGGTGCGCATGCACCCCAAGCGTCACCCCATTCGGCTCGAGTACACCGTCGGCTGCGACGCCCAGGGCAAGCTCACCGCCATCAAGGCGCGGCTGTGGGGAGACTCGGGCGCCTACGCGTCGGTGGGCGGCAAGGTGCTCGAGCGCGCCGCCGGCCACTCCTGCGGCCCCTACAAGGTGCCCAGCGTCGACGTGGAAGCGGTGGCCACCTACACCAACAACCCGCCCTGCGGCGCGATGCGCGGCTTCGGCGCGAACCAGGCGTCGTTCGCGGTGGAAGGCTGCCTGGACCTGCTGGCGAAGAAGGTGGGCCTCGACGGCTACCAGATCCGCGATCGCAACCTCCTGAGCGTGGGCGACCTGTTCAGCACCGGCCAGGTGCTGGAGAAGTCGGTCGGCATCCGCCGCACCCTCGAGGCCGTCAAAGACGTCTTCTACGAGGCGAAGCGCGCGGGGAAGGCCGTGGGCATCGGCTGCGGGGTGAAGAACTCCGGCATCGGCAACGGCGTGCAGGAGTGGGGCAAGTGCCGAATGGTGGTGGAGCAGGACGGCAGCGTCTCGCTCTACAACGGCTACACCGAGATGGGTCAGGGCCTGCTCACCATCTGCCAGCAGTTCGCCGCTCAGATCACCGGCCTCAAGGCGCGCTCGTTCCGCCCGAAGGTCGACAGCACCTTCGCGCTGGGCTGCGGGCAGACCACCGGCTCGCGCGCCACCCTCTTCGCGGGCAACGCGGTGGTGGCGGCGGCGAAGAAGCTCAAGGCCGATCTGCAGCTGGGCTTCGGGCTCGAGCAGCTGATCGGCCGCGTCTACGAAGGCGACGTGGTGATCGAAGACACCACCGCGCTCGGCGCCAAGGTCGAGAAGATCAAGACGCACACGGCGTATGGCTGGGCCACGCAGGTCGTGATCCTCGACGCGGCGGGGAGAGTGGAGCGCGTGGTGGCCGCCCACGACGTCGGCCGGGTGGTGAACCCGAAGCTCTGCGAGGGGCAGATCGAAGGCAGCGTGCACATGGGGCTGGGCTACGCGCTCACCGAGGAGCTGCCGTGTGAGAATGGAATGCCGGTGACCTCGAAGCTGCGCGACCTCGGCGTGCTGCGCGCGCGCGACATGCCGGCGGTGCAGGTGATGTTGATCGAAGAGCCGGAGCCCGAGGGTCCGTTCGGCGCGAAGGGCGTCGGTGAGATTGGGCTCGTGCCCACGGCCGGCGCGGTCGCGGGCGCGCTGGAGGCGTTCGACGGCGTGCGGCGCACCACGCTGCCGATGAAGGACTCTCCGGCGGCGAAGGCGATGAGCGTGGGCAAGCTCAAGGGAGATCGCAGTCAGTGGCGCTGAGGACCCATGACTCCCTCTCCCCCGCGGGGGAGAGGGTCGGGGAGAGGGCTGACCCATGATCCTCTTCGATCGCGGCACCCTCGGCCCCTCCTGGCAGACCGACGGCGGCAAGCTCATCCCCGCCGCGCGTCACAGCCGCGACGAGTCGCTCCTCCTCCTCGACTGCGCGTGGGACCCGCGGGTGGTCCTCGCGCCGGGCGCGATCAACGCGCACACGCACCTCTATTCCGGCCTCGCCTCGCTGGGCATGCCGCCCGCCTCTCCCCCGCCCACGAACTTCCTCGAGATCCTCCAGCGCGTCTGGTGGCGGCTCGATCGCGTGCTCGACGAAGCCTCGCTGCGCGCGTCCGCCCGCTACGCCATCGCCGAGGCCCTGCTCAGCGGCACCACCACGCTCATCGATCACCACGAGTCCCCTTCCTTCATCGAAGGCTCGCTCGACGTGCTCGCCAGCTGCGCCCAGGAGCTCGGCATTCGCCTGGCGGTCGGCTACGGCGCCACCGAGCGCAACGGCGGGCTGGCCGAAGCCCAGCGCGGCCTGGGGGAGTGTGAGCGCTTCTTGCGCACCAACCAGCGCTCCTTCGTGCGTGGCCTGGTCGCGCTGCACGCCTCCTTCACCGTCTCCGACGACACCATCCGCGCGGCCGGCGAGCTGGCGCGCAAGCACGCCGTCCCCCTGCACGTGCACGTCGCGGAAGACCAGGCTGACGTGCTCGACGCGCAGCGGCGGGGCTACCCGGGGCCGCTCGAGCGCTTGCTCGACCTGGGCGCGCTCCCGGAGGGCAGCATCGTCGCGCACGGAGTCCACCTCACCGAGGCCCAGGTGCGGCGCGCTCACGAGGCGAAGCTGTGGCTGGTGCAGAACCCGCGCTCGAACGAGGGCAACCAGGTGGGCTACCCCAGGGCGCTCAAGGTGAGCTCGCGGGTGGCGCTGGGCACCGATGGTTGGCCCGCTGACATGGAAGCCGAGGCCGCGGCGCTGCGCCGCCTGGGCCGCTCGAATGGCGACCCCGAAGACGCGCTCACCGCGCGAATGACGACGGGCCACGCGCTCGCGAGCGACGTCTTCGCAGAGCCGCTGGGCGAGCTGCGGGCGAACGCGGCCGCGGACGTGGTGGTGGGAATTCCCGGAGAGGCACCGCGCCACGTGGTGGTCGCCGGGCGACGCGTGGTGGTGGCCGGACGACTGGTGACGGCGGACCTCACCGAACTGCGCGCGAGGGCCCACGAGGCCGCGCCCGAGCTGTGGAAAAGGATGGAGAGCGTATGAACATCGACTCAGAACGGCTCACCGCGAGCCTCGAAGCGCTGGGCCGCATCGGCGCGTACACCGACGAGGCGAGTGGCATCGTGGGCGTGCGCCGCCTCGCGTTCTCGAAGGAAGACGGGGAAGGCCGCCGTCACGTGGTCGCCGAGATGAAGGCCGCGGGCCTCGAGGTCACCATCGACCGCATCGGCAACGTCTTCGGGCGCCGCCCGGGCCGCGAGGACCGCGTCAAGCCGGTGATGTCGGGCTCGCACATCGACTCGGTCGCGACCGCGGGCCGCTTCGACGGGTGCCTGGGGGTGCTCGGCGCGCTCGAGGTGCTGAAGACGCTCAACGACGCCAAGGTCACCACCCGCCGGCCGCTCATCGTCGCGTTCTTCAGCGAAGAAGAAGGCGCGCGCTTCGGCACCGACATGCTGGGCAGCGCGGTGGCGGTGGGGCGCATTCCGCTCGAGCGCGCCTACGGCCTCAAGGATCGCGACGGCAGGGTGGTGCGGGAGGAACTCGAGCGCATCGGCTTTCACGGCTCGGCCAACGAGCGCCTGGCGGCGCCGCACGCGTACGTGGAGTGCCACATCGAGCAGGGTCCGATGCTGCGCGCCGCGAACGTGGACGTGGGCATCGTCACCGGCGTGCAGGCCATCTGTTGGCACGAGCTGGTGATCACCGGCCGCAGCGCGCACGCGGGCACCACGCCGATGAACCTGCGCGCGGACCCCGGCGTGGCGGCGTCACGCGTGCAACTCGCGCTGCGGGACCTGGTGCGCAGCGGGACCTATGGAGACCAGCTGCGCGCCACGATGGGCGTGACGCAGTTCCAGCCGGGCCTGGTGAACGTGGTTCCCAATCGCGTGGTGGCGAGCGTCGACATTCGCCACCCCGAGGACGCCGTGCTCGAGCGCGCCGAGGCAGCGCTGGTGTCGATCTACGAGCGCATCGCCGCCGAGGAGAAGGTCACCCTCACCCACCGCCAGTCGGCGCGCACCCCCGACATCGCCTTCTCGCCCAAGGTGCAGGACCTGGTGGCGAAGTCTGCTGCGGCCCGGAAGCTGGTCGCCCAGAAGATCGTCTCCGGGGCAGGCCACGACTGTCAGGAACTGGCGACGCTCTGCCCCGCGGGCATGGTCTTCGTGCCCGGCGAATACGACGGCATCAGTCACAACCCGCGTGAGCTCTCCACGCCCAGGCAGTGCGCCGACGGGGTCAACGTGCTGCTCGACGTGTTGACCGCGCTGGCCGAAGAAGGTGGAGAATGATCCGCGCCGCGCTCACGCAAACGGTCAACGCCTACCCCGACATGCCGGAGGACCTTCGGAAGCTCGAGGGCAAGCTCGAGGACGTGCGCAGGGCGAACGTGGACCACCACCTCGCGCTGATGCTGGCCGCGAAGAAGCAGGGCGTGCAGGCCATCTGCTTCGGAGAGCTGTTCCCAGGGCCCTACTTCGCGCTGCGCAATGAGCCGATGTGGCTGGGCCTCGCGGAGGACGCGCGCACGGGAAAGACCGTCACCACCCTGCGCGAGGCCGCGCGGGAGCACGCGATGATCATCGTCGCGCCGATCTACGAGCTGGCGCCCTCGGGCCGCCGCTTCAACACCGCGGTGGTGATCGACGAGACGGGCGACGTCCTCGGCACCTACCGCAAGACGCACATCCCGCACGGCGCCAACGAGCAGGGCTCATTCCTCGAGGGGAACTATTACGAGCGGTCCGACGGCGAGAACCTGCTCGGCCCGAAGAACGTCTCGAAGAACCCCTTCTTCCCCGTGTGGCAGACCTCGCTGGGAAAGCTGGGCGTGGCCATCTGCTACGACCGGCACTTCGAGGGCGTGATGTGGTCGCTGGCGAACGCAGGCGCAGAGCTCATCTTCAGCCCCGCCGTCACCTTCGGCGCGAAGAGCCAGCGCATGTGGCACCTCGAGTTCCAGGTCGATGCCGCGCGGCACAACGTGTTCATCGGCGGCAGCAATCGCCGGGGCGTCGAGGCCCCGTGGAACCAGCCGTACTTCGGCGAGAGCCACTTCACGGGCCCCAACGGCGTGCTGAAGAACCTCAGCACCCACGACGAGCTGATCATCTGCGACGTCGACGTCGGCGAGCTGAAGCGGCCTGATCCCAGCGGGTGGAACCTGCCGCGCGACACCCGCTACGACATCTACTCACCCAGGCGCTGAAGTGCCGTCGCGGCTCGACTGAGGACTCAGCGCCGACGAGGGAAACGCACCTGCACCCGAGAGGTATCGGTGTAGCTCCGCAGTTGCGGTTCGAATTCCTTCCACTCGTCGTACACGCGCACCTCCGGCGTGGGGAGCGCGTGGTGGCAGTAGAGCACCCCGATGTAGATCACCTGATCCTCCGGCTTCGGCTCGATGGTGAACTCGGTCAGACACTGCACGGACGAGACGACCGGGCCCCGGGGTTGTCCGAACGGCGTGTAACCCCCTCCGCCGACCGACGCGACGATGTGCAGGCCGCGCACGTAGAGCGGCTGGCGCGGGGCCACCACCGCCAGCACCTTCC
>VFKJ01000328.1 GCA_009885595.1 Myxococcales bacterium
ATGTGGGGGTCGGACATGGTCGCTTTCGCGCGGCACCCTGCCACCACGTCCGGCGCGCGGGAGAACAAATTCGGGGGCCGTGGGGGCCGTGTGCTTCTGAACGGGGCTTCCCCGACGGGTGCTCGAGTCAGCTCGCCCGAAGCGGTGGTACAACGCTCGTCAATGAAACCAGACGGCGACGCCACTGAGCCGAGCCCGCTGGTCCTCGAGGCCGTGCTCAAGGCCGCCGAGGTCGCGCGCATCGGCGTCGCGGTTTCCATCCTCGAAGAGGACGCCAGCCGCTGCGTCTACGCCACCGACACCGCGGCGGAGTTGCTGGGGGCGCCGGGACACCAACTGGTGGGCCGCTCGCTGCGCGACTTCATCATCCCCGAGCACCTGCACCGGCTGCTGCCGCTGGCCGACCAGATGAGGGCCGTCCCTCGCGGGGGCGGCGGCGTGGTCGAGGTCTCGGTGCGCAGGCCGGACGGTGAGGAGCGCGCCCTGGAGCTGGCGTACTCACCCACCACCGTCGACGGCAAACCCGCGGTCGTCACCTTCCTGATCAACGTGGGCGAGCAGCGCGCCACCGCGCGACGCACGAAGGAGACGGCGCAGCGGCTCGCGCAGCTGATCGAGCAGTCCCCCGACGCGGTGGTGATCAGCCGGCGCGGCCTCATTCTGGAGGCCAACCCGGCCGCGGCGCGCATGCTGGGGGTCGAGTCTGCGCAGCAGCTCCTCGGGCTCTCGCTGGCGCAGTTCGTGGTCGGCGAAGACGCCTCGGCCATGCGGGAGCGGATGGCGAGCGTCGCGCGCGGCGAGCACCCCGGCCCGCCGCGGGTCTACCGCGCCACCCGCGCCGACGGAGAGCGGGTGCTGGTGGAGATCGCCTCCTTCGCCTCGGAGTACGGCGGAGAGCCGGCCATCATCGGCTTCGGCCGTGACGTCACTGACCGGGAGCGGATGCAGGAGCAGCTGGCCAACACCGAGCGCCTCGCCGCCCTGGGCACCCTGGCCGCCGGCGTCGCCCACGAGATCAACAATCCGCTCGCGACGCTCGCCCTCAACACCGAGGTGGTCGCGCGCGCCGTCGCTCGCGCGACCTTGAGCGAGCAGGATCGCGTCACCGGCGCCGCCGCGGTGGCCGAGCTGCGCACCAGCGTCGACCGGATGACGGCCATCGTGCGCGACCTCACCGGCTTCTCGCGCACCAGCACCGAGCAGTTCGGCGCGGTGGACGTGGCCAGCGTCATCGACCGCGCGCTCCGGGTCGCCCGTCACGCCACCCGCCAGCGGGCCACCGTGCGCCTCGAGCTCTCGCAGGTGCCCCCCGCCTTCGGTCACGCCGGCAAGCTCGAGCAGGTGCTGCTCAACCTGCTCGTCAACGCCGCCCAGGCTTTTCCCCCGGGACGCCCGGAGGCGAGCAACGAGATCGTCGTGCGCGCCTGGGCGCCCGAGCCCGGCCGGGTGTGCATCGAGGTCACCGACAACGGCGAGGGCATCGCCCCTGCGGTGATGAGCCGGGTGTTCGACCCCTTCGTCACCACCAAGCCCGCCGGCGAGGGGACCGGGCTGGGCCTGTTCATCAGCCACAACGCCGTGCGCCAGATGGAAGGTGAGCTCAGCGTGCAGAGCAATGCGGGGGGCACCACCATGCGGGTGCTGCTGCGCGCGGCGCGCGAAGTGGAACAGGTGGCGGTGGAGCCGAGGGTGGGGCCCGCGAAGAGCGCCCGCGGCCGGGTGTTGATCGTCGACGACGAGCCCGCCATGTGCCGCTCGCTGCAGAGCCTGCTGCGCTCCAGCCACGAGGTGTCCACCGCCGGGGGCGGCGAGGCGGCGCTGGAGTTACTCGCGCGCGGGGAGCGGTACGACGTCATCCTCTGCGACCTGATGATGCCGGGGCTCAACGGCATGGCGCTCTTCGGCGAGCTGGAACGACACCAGCCTGGGCTGCAGCAGCAGATGATCTTCATGACCGGCGGCGCGTTCACCGCCGAAGCCCGCGCCTTCCTGGGCGGCTGCTCGAACTTGCGCCTGCAGAAGCCGTTCGCCGCCGAGGAGCTCGAGGCCGCGATTCAGCAGGTGCTCTCTCGCGAGCGCTGATCAGACTTCTCCCTCAGTAGAAGCGCACGTCGTCGAGCCACAGGGTGCAGGTGCCAGTGCCCGCGCCGCGCGAGGGATCGACGTGCACCTCGAGCGAGTCGACCGTCTGCAGGTCGAACGGCCCCACCGCGGTGGCGCTCCAGCCTCCGTCCCCGGCGAGGGGAATGGTGAGCGGGGTGGTCCCGCCATCGGTGGCGAGCAGGGTCGTGGAGAGGGGATCGAGCCGCAGGTACCCGCCGTCGCGGCCGCACAACACCACCGTGGGCCCGGCCGGAGACCAGCCTCCGTACGTCGTGGGCTGGGCCGCCGAGACCGCCAGGTTCAAGGTGGTGCGGTTGGTGAGGTCCCACCCCGCGTCGCGCGCGGCCGGGTAGTGCGCGCTGAAGTACGCCGCCAGCGAAGGGCCGTAGCTCACCCGAATCGACTGCGTGCCGGCGCTCACCCACGGCGCTGCGGTCTCCGCGTCGAGCGAGACGAACCCGAGCGTCGCGTCGGAGCACGGCTCCACCGCGTCGCCCACCGCCTCCGCAGGCGCCCAGCTCGCGAGCTCCTCGGCGACGTCCTGCGCGGGGCCGCCACACTGCGGGGCCTGGTCCACGGCGCCGTCGCAGTCGTTGTCGAGCCCGTCACACAGCTCCCGGCTCACCCGGGTGAGGTCCGGGCTCGCCGTGCAGCCCAGCTCTCCAGTCGACAGGCAGGTGGTGTTGCCGGTGCGCGCGCAGACCCCGATGCCCGCCTGGCAGCCCGCGTCGAGCACGAAGTCCTCGTCGGTCTCACCATCGCAGTCGTCGTCGAGCTCGTTGCACGCCTCGGCGAGCGCCAGCGTCTGGTCGGGGGTGGCGGAGCAGCTCGAGCCGCCGTCGAGCACGCACACGTAGACCCCCGCGCGGAGGCAGGCGGCCACCCCGGCGCTGCAGCCGAAGCCGAGGTTGAAGCCCTCGTCGGGCTGCCCATCGCAGTCGTTGTCCACGCCGTCGCACAGCTCGGGGGGACCCACGTTCGCGCAGGCGGGCTGCGCACAGTCCTTGAGGCCATCGCAGTCGTCGTCGAGCCCATTGCCGCACAGCTCGGTGGCTCCGGGATGCACCTCGGCCCGGCCGTCGTCGCAGTCGGCTCCGGCCTCGGGCGCGCGGTAGCCATCGCGATCGCCGTCGACCTCGGGGCCGGGCGCGTGCAGCACCAGCGTCACCTGCTCCACCGCGTCCTTCGGAAAGGTGGCCTCGACCGGGGCGCTCTCGAGGTTGAGCTGCTGGGGCTCGTCGCAG
>VFKJ01000404.1 GCA_009885595.1 Myxococcales bacterium
CCCCCGCGGGGGAGAGGGTCGGGGAGAGGGCTTACCCCAGCGGCAACCCAGCCCGCTTCAGCGCCGCCAGCAGCGCCGGCCCATCAATCACCGACTTCACCAAATACGCATCAGCCCCCGCGCCCAGTCCCGCCTGGCGCGACACCTCGTCATCGAGGGCCGACAACACCACGATGGGAATCCGCCTGTTCGGCTCACGCTCGCGCAGCAGCCGCGTCAACTGCGCACCATCGAGCCCCGGCATCTGCACATCACTGATCACCGCGTCCGGCTTCTCCGCGTCGTAGATGCGCACCGCCTGCGCGCCGTCCTCCGCTTCGATCGACTGCAGCCCCACCTCCGCCAGCGCCTCGCGCACCACCCCGCGAATCACGCGGCTGTCATCGACGATCAACACCTTGAGTGAGAGCGCCTTCACCGGCCCGGGCAGCTGCGCGGTGGGCGCCTTCGAGCGCGCCGCCGCCGCCATTCTCCGCCGCGCCACCAGGGTACGCGCCGCCGTCACCAGCAACTCGGGATCGACCGGCTTGGGCATGAACTGGCTCGCCCGAGCGCTGAGCGCCTTGAGTCCTTCCTGCTCCGGCTTGCCGGCCAGCAGCACCGGTAGCCGCGCGCCGAGCGCCGCGGTGAGCACTGCCTCCACCTGGGGCAACTTCCCTTCGGCCGCGGGCACGTCGAGCACCACCGCGTCGGCGGCGGGCGCGGTCACCGCCTCGTCCAACTTCAACTTCATCACCTCGAAGCCAGCGTCCTCCAGCACGCGCGCGAGCAGCTTGCCGCTCACCAACTCGTCGCTGACGACGACGACTCTCCCCTTGCCTTCCGAGGTGGGCAGGGGCGCGCTGACCGCGGGGCGCGCCAGCTGATCAGTGGTCTCCTCTTTGAGCTCAGCTTCGAACGAGTCGAGCACCGCGGTGAGCGCGCTGATCAACCGCGGGGACACCTTTGCGTCGCCTTCGAGCGCGAGCAGGGCCACCGCCTCGCCGATCGCGCCCAGCCGGGAAATGGAGGGCAGGCCCGCCACGGCGCCCGTCCCTGCGGCGCGGTGACACAGTTCGCGAACGGGAGAGAGCTCCTTCGCCTCGCCGCTGGAGAGCGCCGCCTTCAACGCGGTGCGCGCACCTTCCAGCCGCGGGAGCGTCTCTTCGCGCAACGCCGCCAGCAGCTTGCGCTTGTCCATCACGGGACGATGTTCGAAATCAGGAGGATTTCCAATACGGCACGTACGCAGGTCTCCATCGAGCCTGGGGACCCGATGAAGACCAGCGAGCCGCACGCGGCACAGGGGTGCAGAGGTTCGTTCAGTCGGCGCGTTCTACGTCTGAAGTGAAGACCTCGTCATGCTCGGGCGCGGAGACCTCTCCACTCTTCTCGGGCGTCACCATCACCTTGAAGCGCTTGTACGGCGTGATGGTGGTGAGCGAGCCCTGGAGGTCGTTGTCCACGGAGAGCACACCCACGTTCTGCGGAGGCGCGCCTTCCGGCTCCACCCACACCACGTACACCGAGGCGTCGTCCGCCAGCTTGGCGGCCGGCGCGAGGTGTTTGACCCGCACCGTGAGCGCGGTGTTTCCGCTGGCGCCCTTGGCCACCGCGACGGTGCCCTGGCTTGCGGGGGAGCTGTCGCTCCCCCTCATCGGCTGGGTCTGCGCCTTCTCGTTCTTCATGAAACCCGGGGTGGCACAGCCGGCCAGCGTCAGCCCCGCAGCGGCAACCACGGCCTGCATCAACGTCTTCCTCATCTTCATGACGGCTCCCTCCAGCTGATCAGCGTGGCACTGGAGGATGGCCCCAGCGCGCGTAGCGAGAGCTGAACGA
>VFKJ01000068.1 GCA_009885595.1 Myxococcales bacterium
CCGGCATGGCGAAGCGGTACTGGCTGATGAAGAGCGAGCCCGAGGTCTATTCCATCTCCGACCTGCAGAAGGACGGCACCAGCGGCTGGGAAGGGGTGCGCAACTACCAGGCGCGTAACTCCATGCGCGACGACCTGAAGGACGGCGACCTGGTGCTCTTCTACCACTCGAACGCGAAGCCCTCGGGCGTGGCGGGGGTGGCGAAGGTGCACGGGCCCGCGGTGCCGGACCCCTCGCAGTTCGACGAGAAGAGCGAGTACTACGATCCAGCCAGCAGCAAGGCCGAGCCGCGCTGGCTGATGGCGCGCCTGGCCTTCGTGGAGAAGTTCCAGAGCGTGGTGCCGCTCGAGGTGATGAAGGCCGACCAGGCGCTCACCGGCATGCCGGTGCTGCAGAAGGGGCAGCGGCTCTCGGTGCAGCCGGTCTCGCCCGAGCACTTCGGGCGGGTGCTCAAACTGGCTGGCGCGAGAACGAAACCTTGACCCGCCCGTGACCTCTTTTCTTTGACTGTCGCGCGCAGAGTGGGAACACATCCTCCATGAAGACCATCGTGACTGCAGCTGAGGCGCTCTCCCACGTGAAGTCGGGAGATCGCGTCTTCGTTCAAGGCCAGGCGGCGACGCCCACCGTGTTGCTCGAGGCGCTCGCCGCGCGCGCTCCCGAGCTGCGCAAGGTGGAGACGGTGCACATTCACCTCGAAGGCACCGCGCCGCACGCCGCGCCCGAGCTGGCCGCGTCCTTCCGGCCCAACGCCTTCTTCGTGGGGGCGAACCTGCGGCTGGCGGTGGCGGAAGGCCGGGCCGACTACACCCCCATCTTCCTCTCCGAGATTCCCCGGCTCTTCCGCACCCACCAGATGTTGCTCGACGTGGCGCTGGTGCACGTGAGCCCGCCCGACGCGCACGGCTTCGTGAGCCTGGGCACCTCGGTGGACTGCACCCTGGCCGCCACCCAGTGCGCCAAGTTCGTCATCGCGCAGATGAACCCGCAGATGCCGCGCACCCTGGGCGACGGCGCGGTGCACCTCTCGCGCTTCGGCGCCATCGTGCAGGTCGATCAGCCGCTCTTCGCGCACCCCTCCACCGCGGAAGGCCACGGGCTGGAGGACGCGGTGGGCCGCCGGGTGGCGGGGCTGGTGGAGAACGGCGCCACCCTGCAGATGGGCATCGGCGCCATCCCCGACGCGGTGCTGCGCGCGCTCACCCATCACCGCGCGCTGGGCGTGCACACCGAGATGTTCAGCGACGGGCTCTTGCCCCTGCTCGAGCGGGGCGTGGTCACCAACGAGATGAAGTCGCGCCAGCGCGGCCGCACCGTCGCCAGCTTCGTGATGGGCACCAAGAGGCTCTACGACTTCGTGCACGACAACCCGGCCGTCGAGCTGCGCGACTGCAGCGACGTCAACGACACCACCGTCATCCGGCAGCAGCCGAAGATGACGGCCATCAACTCGGCCATCGAGGTGGACATGACGGGCCAGGTGGCGGCCGACAGCATCGGCGAGCGGGTGTTCTCGGGCGTGGGCGGGCAGATGGACTTCATCCGCGGCGCCACCTTGTCTGAGGGCGGCAAGGCGATCATCGCGCTGCCTTCGATGACCTCGAAGGGCGAGAGCCGCATCGTGCCCACCCTCAAGCCGGGCGCCGCGGTGGTCACCACCCGCGCGCACGTGCGCTACGTGGTGACGGAACACGGCGTCGCCGATCTCTACGCGAAGTCGTTGTCGGCGCGGGTGCAGGCGCTGGTGGCGATCGCCGCGCCGCAGCACCGGGAGGCGCTGGAGATCGAAGCGCGACGCCGCCAGCTGTGGCACCCGGGGTGATTCAGAAGGTCCCCACCACCCCCAGCCCGCCGCCGGTGCCGGGTAAGAGCAGGGGCACCACGCTGAGGTTCACCAGCGGAGCTGGATCTTCCCCGTACACGTAGAGGGTCGAGCGGTGCCGCACGACCCAGCGGCCGACGCAGAAGCCGATGCCCGCGCCCAGGATGACGTCGGACACCCAGTGGTAGTTGTCGCCCACCAGCGAGGCGCCGAAGGCGAGCGCCAGCAGGTTGGCCCCCACGTAGAGCGCGGGGTGATCCACCGAGAACATCAGCACCGAGAGCAGCGCGTACATCGAGGCCATGTGGCCCGAGGGCGTACCGGCCGGCCAGAACTCGTAGCCTCGCGCCGGCCCGAAATATTCGCCGTCGAGCTCCGGCATGGCCGGCCCCGCGCGCCCGGACAGGAGCTTGAGCATGTTGTGGTACAGCTGCGCGACGGCGAACGCCTCGGCCATCAGCAGGGCCGTCTCGGTGGCGAACTCGTCGCCGGTGATGAGCCCGGCGATCAACAGCGCGAGCACCGCGGCGCCGGTGGTGGGCCAGATGACCAGATCGCCCGTGGTGTTCCACACCGTGAAGTGGTTCGGCGCGAGGAGCTCCTCGTGGACGAAGTAGTGGAAGCGCACGTCGAGCGAGGGCTGGCCCACCGACAGCACGACGGTCGAGCCCACCACCCCGCCGAAGACGAGCCAGTCGCCCCCGCTCATCCAGGGCGCGCCGGTGGGAATGGACACCAGGTCTGCCGCGATGCGCGCGAACAAGCCGCCCACCTTGTTGTCGCTTCGGTAGCGCCACTCGTCGCCGGTGAAGAGCCCGTGCGCCGCGAACGGGAGCACCCTGGGCGCGTCGTCGGCGATCGCCGCAGACGAGAGCAGCGCGGCGCCCAACACCATGATGTGCAGTGCCTTCGCCGCCAGGAAAGCGGAGTGCATTCCTTTCGCCATGCAGGTTTGAAGGAGCAAGAAGGAAACCACCCCGATCCCAAGCAGGCCCCACGCGCGCCGCCGCTAATTCTGCGTGACGCCGAAGAAGGGCTCGCTCAACACGTTCAAGGTGAGCCGGAAGGCGAAGCCGGTGTCGTACTGCGAGGGGTTGCCGGTGAAGGTGGCGCGGCGGTCGGAGAGGGTGAACTCCGCGCCTGCGCCCAGCCAGCGCCAGAGGGAGACGCTCAAGGCCACCGTCCCGTAGGTGATGGACTCAAAGCCCGAGGGTGGAATGTACGCGCCCACCACCAACCAGTTGCGCACGCTCAGCTCGAGGGCGAACCAGTCGGGCTGCACCAGCCGCAGGTCGAGGATGGACTGCAGGCCCGGGCCCACGTGGTAGTCGCGGCCGAGGTCAGGCGAGACGTCGAGCAGCTGCCCCGCGGCGGCGAAGGGACTGGCGCCCAATAAGCCACCGCCCTGCAGGTAGAGCTTCGGCGCGAGGCGGTGCTGCAGAATGAAGCCGGGCCCCAGGCCCACCGCCGAGGCCCGCACGATGGCCGCCGCCGCGTAGTCGTAGTCGCCGAACAGGCCCCACACGCCCTGCATCGGGCCGTGGCGGTCGCCGAAGCGCCGCCCGGCCAGCAGCCCGCGAATGAAGAGGTTGCCCACCACCTTGGAAGGGAACGAGAGATCGGCGCGCAGATCGAAGTACGAGAGCGGCGCGTCGTAGTTGGTGCGGGGATCCCACGGGGGGCCCGACACCAGCAGCACGGCGATCAGCGCCTGGGGCAAAGAGCGATCGCGCGGCTGCGCGTCGACCCGGTCGACCACCACGCTGGCGCTGGCGCCGAACTGCCAGCGCACGAAGAGCGGCGTGAGGGTGACGTCCTCCTGCGGGGGATCTCCGAGGAGCGCCAGGTTGAGGGCCCCGAAGGGATCGAGCAGGGTCGCGCCGATCGCGGTGAGCCAGCGCGGGCCGTCGCCGTTGCGCAGCTGGCGAGCAGCGCGGTGCAGCGCCTCACCCAGCAAGGAGCCGCCGATGGGGGTGGTGATCTGATCATTCACCGAGGGCGGCTCGGTCTCGAAGAAGAGCTCCCACGCGAGGCTGTGCAGCAGCGTGTAGAGCGCGGCCCACCAGAAGCTCAGGCCGCTCGAGCGCGCGGCGCTGAAGTACCAGCTGCCCTGGTACGGGTGGCCGAATTGGTTGGTGAGGTAGTAGTCGACGTCGAAGGTCCACGCGCTGGGTCGCAGGTTGGCGACGACGGTCGCCGACGTGAGCTCCGCGAACGGCATGCGGGTGACGAGGTTGCTGAAGGCGAGCAGCCCCAGGCTCAACGCCGAGCCCTCCAGGGCGGGCACCACCCAGTGCTGCCAGGGCAAAGGAGGCGCGGGCGGCGCCGGCTCACGCACCGGCGCGTCGGCGGGAGGCCCTGGCAGCGGCTCCTGCGCGCTGACAGAGGACACCACCAGCGCGAGCGTGAGCGCGGCGAGGCGGCGGCTCACGGCCAGCGGACCGCCACCGCGACCGACGCACCGCCAGGCGAGATGAAGAGCGCGAGCGCAGGAAAATGCCAGGGCGTGAGCAGCGCGGCGATGGTGACCAGGCACAGCCCGGCGCCGATGAGCGCGATGCCGCCCACGGAATATCTCGCGGCGTCTTCCCGCCACTCGAGCACGGGCGCGCGGGCATTGGAGCCGGCGAGGCCGGTGATCCCGAACCCCACCCCGACGCCGATCAACCCCACGCCAGTCCAGGCGAGCACGTGGACCGCGGGCCGGGTCGGTTGTTCGACCGGGGGTGAATCGGCCCCCACTGCGAGGGCGAGCAGAACCGGCAGTACGCTCACCATGATTCCTCCGGCGTCCCCATCACCGGAGCAAGGGCTGTGCCCCTTCTGAAAGGTGTCGCCGTATCAACCCCTCACCTCACGCCCCCGCAATTTTGCGCGCAGCCCTGGTGATCACCGTCAGCGCGTTGCTTTCGGCGTGCCGGGGCGATTGCCACAGCCTCAACGAGGGGCAGATCCCCTCGACGCCGGAAGACCCACCGCTGGTCTGCCCGCTCGCGATTCCGCCAGACCCGCACGCCCAGCAGCGCTCCGCCTGCGCGTTTGGCGCCGGCGCGACCTCGGAAGAGACGCTCGGCATTCCGCTGCAGCTGGGCCGCGAGCTCCCGATTCGGCACGTGATCGTGGTGATGAAAGAGAACCGCTCGTTCGATCAACTGCTGGGGCGCTTGCACGAGCAGGGACAGCCCGAGACCGAAGCGGTGCCCGCCTCGTTCTCGAACCCTGGGCCGGACGGCGAGGTGGTGGTGCCCTTTCGTGCGAGCAGCACCTGCATGGGCTTCGACCCCGGGCACCAATGGGAAGCGATGCACGAGGGCATTCACGCGGGCGCGATGGACGGCTTCGTGAAGAGCGCGGCGAAGACGACGCTGACCGACGGTCACGACGCGATGTCGTTCTATGACGAGGCCGAGCTGCCCTTCCTGAGCTGGCTGGCGAAGACCTTCGCGCTCGACGATCGCCACTTCGCCTCGGTGGCCTCGGGCACGCTGCCCAATCGACTCTTCCTCATCTCCGGGACCAACGACGGGGCGCGGGAGACCTCGGTGGGCGTCACTGCGAAGGCGAG
>VFKJ01000633.1 GCA_009885595.1 Myxococcales bacterium
AGGGCTTCCACACCCCCGACGAGTACATCGAGGTCGACACGCTGATCAGCCGGGCCCAGGCGCTGGCAGATTTCCTGATCGCGAGCGGAGCGCAAGCGTGAAGGACGCAGGAGAGTTGTTCCACGCGCTCTTCGCCGCCTCGTCCGACGCGGTGGTGATCGTCGACGAGGAAGGCCTCATTCGCCTGGCGAACGATGCCTGCCTGAGCCTCTACGGCTACCTGCCGTTCGAGCTCGAGGGCCAGCCGATCGAGCTGCTGGTGCCCGAGCGCTTCAGCAGTCACCAGGAGCGCCGCCAGGACTACCTGGAGCGCCCGCACCCGCGCGGCATGGCGTCGGGGCTCGAGCTGATGGCGTTGCACAAGAACGGCCACGAGATCCCCGTGGACATCTCGCTGACGCCGCTCCACCACGCGGGCCGGCGCTGGGTGGCGGCGGCCGCGCGCGACATGACCAGCCGGGCGCTGCAGAACAGCACCCTGCGCGTGCAGGCGACCGCGCTGAGCTCGGCGGCGAACGGGGTGGTGATCACCGATCGCGTCGGGGTGATCACCTGGGTGAACCCGGCGGCCTGTCGGATCACCGGCTACGGCGCGACCGAGTTGATGGGGCAGCACTCGCGCCTGCTCAAGTCAGGCGAGCACGGGCCCGAGTTCTACGCCGCGCTCTGGAAGACGGTGCTCTCGGGCGACACCTGGTCGGGGACGATCATCAACCGCCGCAAGGACGGCAGCCTGTACCACGAGGAGCAGACCATCGCGCCCGTGGTGAACGACCACGATCAGATCTCCCACTTCATCGCCATCAAGCAGGACGTGACCGATCGAAGGCGAGCCGAAGAAGCCCTCGAGCGTGCGAGGGCAGAGCTCGACCTGCGCCGCGCGGAGATCGAGTTGCTCCGGGGGCAGTTGAGCGAGCAGGCGATTCGCGATCCGCTCACCGAGCTCTACAACGGCCGCTACTTCCACGAGACCCTCAGCCGCGACGTCAGCGCGGCGACGCGGAACAACGAGCCGATCGCGCTGCTGGCGATCGACGTCGATCACTTCAAGCAGGTCAACGATGAGCACGGCCACGCGGTGGGGGACGCGGGCCTGGTGGCGCTCGCAGGCCTCATCCGGAAGATCAATCGCGGCTCGGACATCGCCTGCCGCTTCGGGGGCGGGGAGTTCGCGGTGGCGCTGCCGGGCGCGGACCTCGAGGTCGCACGCCGCTGTGCGGAAGAGCTGCGCACGGCGTTCTCCCAGGCCTCGTTCTCGGTGCTGAGCGAGACCAGGGTCACCACCACGGTGTCGATCGGCCTCACCTTCTTGCGGCTGGGCCAGGAGACGATCGAGGTCGCGTTGGCCCGCGCTGACGCGGCCCTCGCCGAGGCGAAGCACGCCGGCGGAAACCGGGTGATCGTGGCGGCGTAGGGCTGCGAAAAACGCCCTGAAGTCAGGTGGTTGCGAGGTGGTTGAAACCGCAACCCCTCGAGGCGCATGGTGGAGCAGCCGTGCTTCGACTCCTGCAACGCACCCCCGCCATCACCCCCGAGACGCCCGATGGGGCGCTCGTTCAGCGAGCGCAGAAGGGCGAGTCGGCTGCGTTCAAGGCCTTGTTCGAGCGGCACGTGGTGGGCGTGCGGCGGTTCCTGCGCGACCTGCTGCGCCAGGGCGATCTCGCCGATGACGCCACCCAGGAGACCTTCGCCCGCGCGCACGCGCAGCTCGCCAAGCTGACCGATTACGATCGCTTCAAGCCGTGGGTCTTGGGCATCGCGCGCAACGTGGCGTTCGAGGCGCGCCGGGTGCGGCAGCATGACGTGCTCGAGGACGATGACGACAGCACGCCCACCGCCGTCATTCCTTCGCCCGATCCCGAGCGGGTGCTGCTCGATGCCGAGTTGGAGAAGCACTTCACCGAGGCGATGGGCACGCTGTCCGGGAATCGGCGGGCGGCGCTGTTGATGCGCCTCGATCATGGGCTTGCGTACGAGGAGATCGCCGCCGCCTTTGGGTGGTCGATTCCCACCGTGAAGAACGAGATTCACCGCGCGCGCCTCAAGCTGCGCGCCCAGCTGTTGCCTCACCTGACCGGAGAGCGAACATGAACCAGGTCACTCCGTGAGCCGCTGTGGACGAACTGCCCACCTCGAAGCCGTCGCCCTGGGAGAGGCTTCTCCCACCCTCGCCGCCGAGCTGCGCGCCCACACGAAGAGCTGCGCCCTGTGCCGCCACGAGCTCAACTGGCTCGAGAGCGAGTCGGCGCTGTTCCGTCAGCGCGCGGGCCGCGATGAAGTCGCCCAGCTGTGGAAGGGCGTGGCGAGCCGCAGCGGGCTGGAGACCCCGCCGCGCGACTGGCCGCGGGTGCTGGTGGCCATGGCCGCCGCCGCCGCGCTGGTGTTGATGGTGGGCAACGCTGCCCCCCGGGCGTCGCGCTCGGCCGATGGCTCGCCCGGCGACGAGACGCTGGAGTCCTCGATGCTGATGACGCCGGCCTTCTTCGTGGAAGAGGAGTCGTGCTCGAAGCTGCCTTCGGGCGTGGGCTTCCAGTGCAGCCCGGTGGTGCCGGCCAGCTTCCTCGCTTCCCGCTGACGGGGTTGCTCGTTCCCAGGCGCGGCTGCGCATACGCTGCGGGTCGCTCCGATGGCCGACCCGCTTGCAGACGACTCTCCGCGCGTGACCCTGGGGCGCTTCGAGCTGGTGTACCGGCTCGACGTCGGCGGGATGGCGGAGATCTTCCTCGCCCTGGAGCGGGGCGCGCACCGCTTCGAGCGCCTGGTGGTGATCAAGCGCGCGCTGCCGCACCTCGCAGCCAAGCGCTCCTTCCGCGAGATGTTCCTGCAGGAAGCCCGCTTCGTGGCGCGGCTCAACCACCCCAACATCGTGCAGATCCACGAGCTGGGAGAGGCCGAGGGCTCCGCCTTCATCGCGATGGAGCACGTGCTGGGCGCGAGCTTCCGCGATCTGGTGCGCACGGTGGTGGAGAGCGAGAAGCCCATTCCCCTGGGGGTGGTGGTGGCCCTGGTCGCCCAGGCCTGCGCGGGGGCGCACGCGGCGCACGAGCTGACCGACCCCGAGGGTAAGCCGCTGGGGCTGGTGCACCGCGACATCTCTCCGCACAACCTGATGGTGACCCGCACCGGGCACGTGAAGCTGCTCGACTTCGGCATCGCCAAGGCCACGGAGCTGGGCATCGACACCACCCGCACCGGCGCGCTCAAGGGCAAGGTGCACTACATGTCGCCGGAGCAGGTGCTCCAGACGAAGCTCGATCGGCGCAGCGACGTGTTCGCGCTCGGCATCGTCGCGTGGGAGCTGCTCACCTCGAAGCGCCTGTTCAAGCGCGACAACGAGCTGGCCACCATGCAGGCCATCACCTCGGGTGGTGCCTGGCCCCCGGGCGATTTCCGGGAAGACGTGCCGCTCGTGCTCTCGCAGGTGGTGATGAAGGCCCTGCGGGTTGATCCGGCGCAGCGCCCCCCCACCGCCGACGTGCTGCGGCGCGAGCTGGAGGCGGCCGCCGACGCGGCGGGGCTGCGGCACGGCCTCGACGAGGTGAGCGCCTTCGTCTCGGAGTTGATGGGCCGCGCGCTCGATGCCCACGAGGTCACCGTGAGGAGCGCGGTGGAGCGCGCGAAACGCGATGGCTTTCAGCCGCCGGCCCAGGTGCCCGAGCGCGTGCAGGAGCGCGTCGTCAGCCGCAGCGAGACCATGCCGCGCGCTTCCCTCGCAGCCCAGGCCTCCCGCCGGCTGGGCGTGCGGCCCTCACAGCTGCGGGTGGCGGCGCTGGTGGCCGTGGCGGCCCTCTTCCTGGGGGCGACCGCCGGCTGGTTGGTGCTGCGAAGGCCGGTGAGTGGGCCCGTGCTGCGCCTGGCCTGGCCGCCGATCATCGACTCCGCGGTGCTGGCGCAGGATCTCGAGCCGCTGCGCCGCCATCTGGAGACGCAGACGGGTCGTCCCGTCGAGTTCGGCTACGCGGGCAACTACCACGACCTCGCGGGCCAGTTGCTCGACGGCGGGGTGCCGTTCGCGTCCCTGCCTCCGGCGCTCTTCGTGCGCACCCAGCTCAAGGATCCGCGCATCACCACCCTGGCGGTGAAGGTGGTGGGCGGCAGCTCGGGCACCGACGGCGTGCTGCTCGCCCCGGAAGACTCGGCCATCACCAGCGTGGCCGACCTCAAAGGCAAGACCTTGTGCGTGCCGGATCTCGAGTCGACCACCGGCGCGCTCTTTCCCCGCCAGGCGATGCAGAAGGCTGGCCTCGACTGGGAGAGAGACGTGACGGTGGTGGTCAGCGGCAATCACCTGCAGGTGCTGCGCGATCTGCTCGCGCACAGGTGTGAAGCGGGCGGCACCTACTCGGGCATTTTCGCCAGCGCCGTCACCCAGGGGGTCGACGTGGCGGCGTTGCGGCAGGTGGCGGTGACCGGGCGCTCTCCGCAGGATGCCGTGGTCGCGGGCGCGGGCGTTCCGAAGGCGGAAGCCGAGGCGCTCCAGCGGGCGTTGCTCTCGTACAAGCCTCCCTCCGGGGTCACGGCGATGATGGAGCGCATCACCGGCTTCGCTGTCGCGCGGCCCGAAGACTTCGCGTCGCTGCGCGAGGCGCTGACACCGCGCTGAGCTCTGCTGGCGAAAGAGGCGCCTCGACTTCGCTCGGCGTGAACGGAACCGGCCGAATCCGTTCAGCCCGAGCGGAGTCGAGGGCCGTACTTCAACACCCTCCCGCTACAAGCTCGCCAGCGCGACGCGGTACAGCGCGCGGTACCCCATGCGGGGCGCCAGCTCGAACTTGTCGGCGTGGAAGCAGTCCCTGAGCACCGCCGCCCCCGCGGGCGTGAGGTGCAGCGACAGCAGCGTCTTCTCCAGGTCGGTCACCGTCGCCGACGCCGCGCTCATCGACACCGCCACGCCATCGTTGGGCGCTTCTTCGGTGAAGCCCAGCACGCGGAAGGCGCTCTCCTTCTCGGGCCACAGCAAAGAGAGACCGGTCACCGCGGGGGCCCCTGCTTTCGCCGCGGGCGCGAAGACGCTGGTGAGGTCAGCCTTGCCCTCGAGCACGGCCTCCAGGGCGCTGCGGTAGTTGCCGGTGAAGTCCTGCGCGTGGAACGTCCTGGCGGGGTCGAGCCCGCGCTCTCGCAGGAAGGCCATCGGCAAGAGGAAGCCGCCGACCGAGTCGCGATCGCTCCACGCCGCGGTGGTGCCCTTCAAGGTGTCCAGGGTGATGTTGCTGTCCTTCCGGGTCAGCAGCGCCGCGCGGTAGACCGAGGCGCCATCGCGCACGCCGCGCACCAGCACCCGCACGCCCATCGCCTCGATGCGCGCGCACACGAACGGGGGCGCCCAGGCCGCGTCGACCTTGCCCGAGAGGAGCTCGCGGGCCAGCTGCTCGTAGGTGGCCGGCAGCACCACCTCGGTGTCCCGGCCCAGGGCGGCGCTCAGGTGCTCCTGGAGCTGCTGCGCGCGCGCGTCGACGTCCTTCCCCAGCGAGGAGGGCATCGCGAAGCGAACGTGGCTGCGGGGCGGCTTCGAGGTCACGTCAGCTCTCCACCGTGATGCGAGCGACTTCGTCGTCGGCCAGCCCGAAGGTGGCCTGGAGCAGGTCGAGCATGCGCAGCTCGGACGGCGAGGGCTTGCCGCTCGCGTACGCGATGCGCAC
This sequence comes from Myxococcales bacterium, assembly GCA_009885595.1. GTDB lineage: Bacteria > Myxococcota > Myxococcia > Myxococcales > Myxococcaceae > Archangium_A. The sequence continues at coordinate 5,640 of VFKJ01000633.1, forward strand.
CGCCAGCCGGAAGGCCTTGGCGCGCTGCCCGTGCGTGGACAGCCCGTGCGCGAGCACCGTGAGGCGCTGCGGCAGCCCGTCGGTGGTGAGGTTGGTCACCGCCTCGCGCAGGTACTGGTTGGCCGACTCCAGCGAGGCTTCCTTGAACACGGGATCGCCCGCGAGGTTCTCCATCATCGCGCTCAGCTCGTCCTGGCGGACCTGTCCATCGGCCGCCGACACCAGCACCATCGTCTCGGCGTAGAGCTGCTCGAGCGGCTCGCCCAGCACCTCGCCCAGCGAGGCGCCTTTCTCGACGCTGACGAACACCTTCGAGACCTCGTCCTCGGTGAGGCCCAAGGACGCCTGGAAGGTCTTGAGCAGGCCCAGTTCCGCGCGGGAGGCCTTGCGATCGGCGAGCGCCACCGCGGTGGCCAGCCCGAAGGCGAGCAGCCGGTTGCGGTGGTTGGGCAGCCGTTCGCGGATGCCGTGCAGCAGCTCTTCCAGCGAGCGGCCGTGGGAGAGGCGCTTGGCGGACGCCTCCACCATCGTGGAGAGCTCCTGGGCCCTCACGCCCTCGAACTCGGGGCGATCGATGACCAGCGCGAGCACCTGCTTGAGCTCGCCGGGGCTGATCTTCCCGTCGGCGCTGGCGGCCAGCACCATGGTGTCCAGCAGGGCGGCGTTGCGATCGTTCCTGGCCTGCGAAAGGGAATCACGCGGCATCGGTCTTCTCCGTCTGAAGCGTCACCAGCGGCGAGGCCGAAACGACCTCGGTCGGCACCGACCAGAGCTTCTGGTCGAGCAGGTGGCTCGTATGCAGGTTGCCCATCGCGGACAGGAGCGAGCTCCGCAGCATGGGAATTTCTTTCGAGAGCTCGTCCACCAGCCGCTTGACCCGCTTGCGCTGGAGGTTCTCCTGCGAGCCACACAGATCGCAGGGAATGATGGGGAACTTCATCAGCTCGGCGAAGCGCGCGATCTCGGTCTCGGGCGCGTAGGCGAGCGGGCGGATGACGGTGTTGCGGCCATCGTCGCTCTTGAGCCTGGGGGGCATGGTGGCCGTCTTGCCCGCGAAGAACTGGTTGAGCAACAGGGTGTGAATGAGATCGTCGCGGTGGTGGCCCAGCGCCAACTTGGTGCAGCCCAGGTCGACCGCCGCGTTGTAGAGGATGCCGCGTCGCAGTCGCGAGCAGAGGCTGCACTGGGTGACGCCGGGCTTCAGCTTCTCCAGCACGATGCTGTAGGTGTCTTCCTCGAGCAGCTTGTAGGCGTACCCCTGCTGCTGCAGCCAGCCTTCCAGCAGGTCCGAGGGGAAGCCCGGGTGGCCCTGGTCGAGGTTGACGGCGATGAGGTCGAACTTCACCGGGGCGCGTTTTTGCAGCACGCGCAGCAGGTGGAGCATCGTGTACGAGTCCTTGCCCCCCGAGATGGCGACCAGGATGCGGTCCCCCGACTCGATGAGGGAGAAGTCGTGCACGGCCTTGCCGACGTGCTGCAGGAGCGATTTCTCCAGTCGGTTGAGCTCGTCCACGAATGACTCCTGAAGAAGACCCCCCGGCCCTCTGCGCGGCCGATAGCCCAGAATCGGGGGTTTTTGCTAGTGGCGTATCCGTGCCCATTCCGATGACGACCCTCGACGTGACCCGCGCTGAACAGATGGGGCTGGTAACAGACACCCTCGCCCCCGTGACGGAGCTCGCCGTCGATGTCGAGGCTGATTCGATGCATCACTTCCGGGCGAGGCTGTGTTTCGTGCAGCTCGGCACCGATCGCGACATCTTCCTGCTCGACACCCTGGTGCCCGAGGTGAGCCCGAAGAACATCGCGGCCACCTTCGAGAACCCCCTCGTCACCAAGTTCTTTCACGCCGCGCAGGGCGATCTTCAGTACCTCGCTGAAGAGGGCGTGAGGGTGCGCGGGCTGTTCGACACCCACCGCGCGGCGACGCTGCTGGGGTGGCCGAAGGTGGGGCTGGTCGACCTGGTGAAGGAGAAGCTGGGCGCCACCCTCAAGAAAGAGCACCAGCAGTCGGACTTTTCCCTGCGGCCGCTGCCGCCGGAGCTGCGCGAGTACATCGCCGACGACGTGCGCTACCTGTGCGAGGTGGGCCGGTGGGTGCGCGAGGCGTGCCTGAAGGCGGACATCCTCGAAGAGGTGCTGCTCGACTGCGATCGCATGTGTGACGACGCGGCGGCGCGGCCCGACCCCGCGGCGGACTACCAGCCCAAGCTGCCAAGGCAGGGGCTGAGCCGCGAGCAGTTCGTGGTGGCCTTCCATCTCGCGCACGCGCTGCACCAGAAGCGGCTCGAGTGGGCGGCGGCGGAGGACCTGCCGATGGGCCGCATGCTCTCGAACATGGCGTTGGGGGCGATCGCCACCAAGCCGCCCGCCGACTTGCGGGCGATGGTGAAGCTCGAAGGGGTGCGGGGGGCCTTCGTGCGCGCGCACGGCGACGAGGTGATGGGGCTCATCGAGCGCATCCAGGCCGAGGTGAAGGCGGGCGCGCTGCAGGCGCCTGACGAGAAGAAGGACCGCGATCCCAAGCGCAAGAAGCGCGAAGAGGCGCTGCTGGAGTGGCGCAAGATCGAGGCGGCCACCCGCAAGGTGACGGGCTCGGCGGTGCTGTCGAACGGGTTGGTGGCAGACCTCGCCACCTCGCCCCCGGCGACCCTCGCGGAGTTCGAAAAGGTGCCGTATTTCGGGATGAAACGGCTCACGCGCTACGGGGCGGCGTTGCTCGCGCTGCTCGACCCGCTCAGGTAGCTGGCTTGCAGGGAGGCTAGACCTCCTTCTTTGAACCATGTAGGTGCTGTCTCTCAAGTACTCGAAAAAGGAGTCGGCCCATGTTCAACGGACCCTCGAAGCGGCAAAAAGAGCTCGCTCGCCTGGAGCACAAGAAGGAGAAGGCGGCCAAGCTGTCGGAGCGCAAGAAGGAGAAGGAAGCGCGCGGCCCGAAGGACCCCAACGCGGTCGATCCCGACATCGCGCACATCGTTCCCGGCCCCCAGCCGATCCCCGAAGAGTAAGGGGTTACCGAAACAAAGGGGCGTCAGCGCGAGTCGAGTGAGTGGCCAACCTGGTGCTGCTCCTGGTGTGTTTCTTCGTCGGCGTGTTCGCGCGCCGGACGAAGGCCTTGCCTGAAGAGAGCCACCGGGCGGTCAACGCGTGGGTGATGTTCGTGTCGTTGCCGGCGTTGGTGTTTCGCTCGATTCACGGAGTGAAGCTCGACGTCGCGATGCTGTGGTCGTCGGCGAGCCTGTGGCTGGTGTTCTTCGTGCCGGCCGGGGTGGCGCTGCTGCTGGTTCGGCGCGGTGGCTCGCGTGAGCACCTGGGGGCGTTGGCGTTGTGTTGTGGGCTGGGGAACACCGCGTTCGTGGGGCTGCCGCTGATCGAAGCGATCGCGGGCAAGGAGGCGCTGGGCCCGGCGGCGGTCGTCGATCAACTCGGCAGCTTCCTGGCGCTCTTCCTCTTCGCGATCCCCTTCGCCGCGCACCTATCTCCCTCTCCTCCCGAAGGGGGAGAGGGTCGGGGAGAGGGGAGACCCCTTTTCCGCCTGCTCAAGTCGCCCGCGATGATCGCGCTCGTCCTCGCCGTCGCGCTGCGCGAAGTCGCGATGCCGCAGCCCCTGAGCGAAGTGATCAACCGCCTCGCCGACATGCTGAGCCCGCTGGCGCTGGCGGCGATCGGTTGGCAGCTCGACCTCTCCTCGCTCTCGGGAAACGGCAAACGAATCGCGACGGGGCTGACCTGGAAGCTCTTGCTCGCCCCCGCGATGGTGCTCGGGCTGTTGCTGCTCTTCCGTGGGCAGCTCGGCTTCGCCGACAAGGTGGTGGTCGCGCAGGCGGCGATGGCGCCGATGGTGACCGCCGGCGTGGTGGCGGCGGACCACCGCCTCGCGCCCGGGTTGGCGTCTGCGCTGATCGCGGTGGGGGTGCCGCTCAGCCTGGTCACGGTGCCGTTGTGGTGGCAGGCGATGAGCTACCTATGACGCGCGCGGGGATCATCGAGCTCGACCTCGACGGCCGCGGACCGAAGCGGGGGTTCGTGTTCGATCCGCACCGGCTGGCGTTGCCGTGTTGGGCGGAGGTGAGCGCGCGGCCGTCGTTGCTGCTGACGCTCGATCGCCACTTCGACACGGTGCCTCCACAGCACCCGCCGGCGCGCGACCTGAGCGTGGACGCACTGGATCGACACGCGCGGGAGAAGCTCGACCATCGCAACTACGATCACGTCCTCGCGGCGATCAGCGGGGGGATCATCTCGGACGCGATCCTCGTGGCGCGCGCGAAGCCGGTGGGCGCGGTCACGGTGCGCGACGATCTCGTCTGCGCGCCGACGGTCGATCTGATCGCAGCGGAGTGGGGGACGGCGCACGCCACGCCCGAGGGAAAACGCGCGCACCAGGCGGTGACGCAGGCGACCTCGATCATCCTCGACGTGGATCTCGACTGCTTCACTACGCCGAGCGACGCGGACCCAACGACGATCGTGCCGTGGTCGCTCGAGCTCATCCGCGAGTTCGTGATGCCGCGGGGCAGCGAGGCGTTCTGGGATGCGGTGCTGGGCAAGTGCGCCGGCTTCACCTTCGCGCGCGAGCCGTCGCACTGCGGCGGGCTCATCGCCTCGGGGCGCTTGTTCGAGCACGCCTGCCAGGTGTTGTTCGTGGAGTTGTTCCGAACTGACTTGCCGTAAGCCCTCTCCCCGACCCTCTCCCCCGCGGGGGAGAGGGAGATTCTGAGTCAATATTCCCAGGACGCGTCGAGCATGCCGATGACCGCGTTGCGATTCGTCAGCAGCGGGTGTTCGAGGTAGCGCATGTGCAAGAAGTCCGCGCCAAGCCCGACGCGGAAGTTCTCGCCCCAGGTGACCTCCGGGGTCCAGTCGAGGTGAAGGCTGCCGAGCGCGGTCCACATGGGCCCGAACTCCTTCTCCGCGGTGCGCAGCGACGGCGCCTCGGGGAGCGTCTCGTAGCGCTTCCGGTAGAACGAGACGCCCGTCTGCGTGTGCCCCCGCGCTTCGCCCACCAGCGTCCACGCGGGGGTGAAGCTGAACGAGGCCCGCGCGCTCGCGGTGTGCGCGAGCATGCCCCAGGAGTCTGCGTAGAACGTGTACTCGGCCGCGGAGAACAGGGCCGGCGTCAGGCGCGCGCGCACCCGCACCGTGCCCGACTGCCGGGCGCGGAAGTCGGGCGTGCGCTCGGCGATGCCGGTGCCCTGCAGCGCCTCGCCGGGGAAGTAGAGCCTCACGAAGCGGTAGGGGTTGGCCTGGTAGCCGCCCACCAGGGTCAGGCCGTACGCGAGGTCGAGCACCACCGTGGGGCTGAGCACGTGAGACCAGCTGGCCTCGAGTTGGTGCGTCTGGCGGAACGCCTCGAAGATGGGATCTCCGACGCGGCCGATGCGTGACCAGCCGAAGGCGTACGCGAGGCCCAGGGTCACGAGGCGATCGAACACGTCGCGGGTGGCGCCGACGGAGAAGCCGTTGGTGAGGAAGTCGGGCTCGTGGGAGAGGGCGTAGCCCGCGGTGAGGCCGGTGCCGGCGACGGGGGCCCAGCGGGCGTCGACGGCGGCGTGGAAGCGGGTCTCGCGGAAGCCGCGGGGCGAGGCGGCGCTCACGATGTCCACCGAGGCGGCGCTCACCACGTCCACGCCGGCGGTGGCGTCGAGCTCGACGGGGCCCAGCGCGCCGCTGCCCCGCGCGGTAGGAGAGACGACGGTGACCTCGTTGTCGTCGGCGTAGACCGAGACGGTGGCAGAGGCGTTCTCCGCGGCCTGGGCGCTCCAGGCGAAGAGGAGGATGCCCAGCACCGCGCCGCCTGTCCCCCTCTCCCCGCGGGGGAGAGGGTCGGGGTGAGGGCCTGTCAGCCGAGCCTCGCTGGTCTGCCCCTCTCCCTGACCCTCTCCCCGCTGGTGCGGGGAGAGGGAATTCAGCTCAGTTGCAGCCACACGCTGCTCCGGCCGCGCGCGACGCGCCCTCAGTCCCCTCACGCACCGACAGCACATGCTTGCGCGCCGCTGCCCGCCCCGCCGACGGATCCGCCTTCATCCTGCGATCCGCGAGCACGCCCCGCTGCCAGGGCGCGATCTTCACGCACCCACCCAGCAGCATCACCACCCAAAGCCACCTCACGGCTTCACCAGCGGCAACCCTGCGCTCACCGTCACCCGACCCGTGGCGTCGATCATCACGCCCTTCGCGTGGGCCGCCTCCAGCGCCGCGAGGCCCTCGTCCTCCCCGAGGATG
>VFKJ01000925.1 GCA_009885595.1 Myxococcales bacterium
CAGAATGAGCAGCGGCATCAGCCAGCCGGCCCATGTGCCCGACGCCTGCACCTCGCGCCCCAACGCGATCGCCACCGCGACGGCGATCGCCACCACCAGCAGCGCCCGGAGCCCGCCGGGCCGAGGCGAAGGCAGGGCCACCTCGACCTCGACGGCCAGGACCGCTTCCGAGGGAGCGGGCGCCCCCAGAAAGGAGCGCCCCTGCAGCAGCCTGGCGGCGAGCACCGCGACCACCGTCCCCACCGTCGCCGCCAGCAACGTCGGCACCACGATGCCGGCTGGATCCTTCGAGCCGGCGGCCGCGCGCAGGCTGATCACCGTGAGCGGGAGCGCGAGGCACGAGGTGTTGATCGCCAGGAAGAGCGCCATGGAGTCGCTCGCGACGCCCTTGCGCGGGTTGAGGGTGTCGAGCTCGCGCATCGCCTTGATCCCGAAGGGCGTGGCCGCGTCGCCCAGGCCCAGGAAGTTGGCGGCGAGGTTGAGGGCCATCGCGCTCATCGCGGGGTGTCCTGCAGGCACGTCGGGAAACAGCCGGCGCATGACCGGCTCGATCGCCCGGGCCAGCGAGCGCATCAGGCCGGCTTCGCGCAGCACGTTCACCAGCCCCAGCCACAACGCCATCTGACCCAAAAGCCCGATGGCGAGCTCGACGGCCTCGCGCGCGGAGCTCACCGTGGCGTCGGTCAACTTCGGCAGGGTGCCGGTGAAGGCGGCCGTCAGCACCGAGATCACGATCAGCGCGAAGAAGACGACATTCACAGCGCGGCATCCCATCGGCGGCCGCGCGAAAAGACCAGTTTTCTGACACCCTGCCGGCCATGGCTGCTGCCCCGTCGTTCCCCTCGGAGAGCTGGTGTCGCATGGCGATCCGCCTGCTCAACGAGGATCCCGAGGCGGCGGGGGCGGCGGCCGGCTGGGACGGCGACTTCGGGGTGGTGATCGATCGCGAGGGCGGGGCGATGGGCATCGCCATCGGCGCGCCGGTGAACGGTGCGCTCCCCGAGCCCCGCTTCCTCAGTCCGGCGGACGTCGAGGCCCTCGAGCCCCGGTTCTTCGCGCGCGCCTCACAGGAAGACTGGTGGGCTTTGATCGAGGGGGGGCTGGACCCGATCGCCGCCATCGTGCAGAAGCGGCTCGTCGCGCGGGGCGATCTCACGCCCGTGATCGCGCGACTCCAATACCGTGGGCTGGCAGAACGCTGGCTCGAGCGCATCAGAGCGGACCAGAATTCCGGGGGATGACCATGGGTATCGCGAGCAAGCTGAAGGAACGCGCGCTGGGCTTTGGCCAGAGGGCCATGGAGCGCCTGTTCGCCGACGAGAAGCGCGCGCAGCGCGTGGTGGACGTGATGGGCAAGGCGCAGCAGGCCAAGAAGAGCCTCGACTCCACCCAGCGGGTGGTGATGCACCAGCTCAACTTCGCCACCCGCCAGGACTTCAAGGATCTCGGCCGGCAGCTTTCGGGACTCAAGAAGCGGCTGCGGTCGCTCGACGCGAAGCTCACGGCGCTGTGAGGTCAGGCGCGCTGGGCTGGCTTCGTCCTTGACTGCCTCGGGACTGCGTGGCACTTACGCGCGGCTTCTGGGCACATAGCTCAGCGGTAGAGCATCGCCTTCACACGGCGGGGGTCCCAGGTTCGAAACCTGGTGTGCCCA
>VFKJ01001043.1 GCA_009885595.1 Myxococcales bacterium
ACCTGCGCGCTCACCCGCGGCGCTGGCGTCGAGACCGCCGGCTTCGGTGCGACCGGGGTCGACGGCTTGGCAACGGGGCGCGGCGCGCTGGGCTGCGGATCGATCTTGCGGATGGTCATGGTGGGTGGCCTCTCTGGGTCATTCTCGGCCCCATGAGGACTGCCGTGCTCAGGGGGGCGCGGTGGGGCGATGTACGTCGTGGCGTTCTGGTGGCTTGCCGAAAAGCCCGCGCGAAATGCGGTCGGAAATGGGCGGCGAAACGTCAACTGCGCTGGCAGCGCGGGGAGAATTTCAGATGCCGATTCCCACCGTGAGCACCCCCGCGACGCTGGTGTTCTGGCCCGCGAAGTACGTCTCGGCAGCCAGCTCGAGGAACATGGGCGCGCTGCGGAGAGAGGTCAGGTGAAAGCCCGCGCCCGTGCGCAGTCCGCCGCGGAAGGCGGGCACGCGAATGAGCGGCCCGATGAAGAGCGACACCGACCCCGGAGGGGCCCCCACCGCGCCCCACAACCGCCCCTCGCTCCAGCGCGCGACCTCGACGCCGAAGCGCAGGCTCAGCTCGTGGTCGCCCTTGTAGCGGTACTCGAAGGCGGCGTGACCGATGAGGTGAATGTCGAACCAGCGCCGCACGCCGACGCGCCCACCCACCCCCGTGGCCGAACGATCGGTGACGATGCCGGCCAGCAGTCCGGCGGTCAGCCCCCAGCGCGGCACGAAGCGCGCTTCCTGCTCGATGAGCTTGTCCTGCACGCGGTCCTCGAAGCTGGGCTGCAGCTCGGCCAGCGACTCCGGGTCGAGCCCGCTCCAGATCAACCGCAGGTCCGCCTCGGTCAGCTCGTGGCTGGCCACCACCCGCGAGTCGCCGTGGTCCTCGAAGAGCTGGAAGCAGCGCCCGCGCACGCAGGCGCCGCAGCGCACCTCACCCGAGGGCATTCGATCGCAGCGGGTGCTGGCGAGCTGGCCGCGCAGGCGCAGGGCGGCGTCCTCGGGAGCGAAGGGGAAACGCAGCGTCTGCAGCGCGTCGCTCACCACCTCGCGGCGCGCCGCGGGCACGCCGCCCAATCGGCACCCGGAGAAGATCAGCAGGCAGGCGAGGACGAGGCGCATCGTCGCTCAGGCCCGCTTCTGCTTGTCCCAGTCCGCGCGGCCCTGGGCGTCGAGGGCCGCGAAGTCTTCCGGCGAGAGCGTGAGCCCGGCGGCGGCGGCGTTCTCCTCGAGGTGCTTCACCTGGGCCGTGCCCGGAATGGGCAACATCACCTGGCTGCGCTGGAGCACCCACGCCAGGGCCACCGCCGAGGGCGTCACCCCCAGCCGAAGCGCGATGGTGTCGAGCACCCCGCCGGGCCGCGCCAGGGTCCCCGCCGCGAGGGGGAACCAGGGGACGAAGCCGATCGACTCCTGCTCGCAGTACGTGAGCACGTCTTCGCTTTGCCGGTTCACCAGGTTGTAGAGGTTCTGCACGGTGGCGACGGTGAAGTGCCGGGTGGCCGCCTGGATCTCTTCGACCTTCACCTCGGACAAGCCGACGTGGGTGATCAGGCCCTCGCGCTGCATCTCGGCGATGCAGGCGAACTGCTCGTCGCGCGGCACCTTGGGATCGATGCGATGCAGCTGCCACAAGGGCAGCTTGTCGAGCTTGAGGCGGCGCAGGCTCATCATCACGCACTGGCGCAGGTACTCGGGGCGACCCACCGGCAGCCACACCCCGGGGCCCGCGCGGGTGAGGCCGCCCTTGGTGGCGATCACCATCCCCGGGGGGTAGGGGTGCAGCACCTCGCCCAGCAGGTCCTCGCTGATGAAGGGCCCGTAGGAATCGGCGGTGTCGATGAAGTCGATGCCCAGCTCGGGCAGGCGCGCGAGCACGCGGCGCGCCTCGGCCAGGTCGCGCGGCGGGCCCCAGATGCCGTCGCCGGTGATGCGCATCGCGCCGAAGCCCAGGCGGTGCACCGGGAGCACCCCGCCGATGGCGAAGGTACCGGCGCGCGGGGCAGACGAAGAAGACATGGCCCCGACGCTACGACGGGTTGCTTCCACCGGCACGCGCCGAGTAACCAGCCCGCCCATGCGTCTTCGGCTGATTCCTGGTCTGGCCTTGTTGCTGCTCGGTTGCCCTCCGCCGGTGCAGGTCGCCTCCATCGGCTACTTCAGGGGTCAGCCGCTCGACGTCTCGCAGGGCGAATCGGTGACGCTGAGCTGGGTGTCCGAGAACGCCGGCGGGTGCCTGCTCTCGCCCGACGTCGGCGCGGTCGCCGCCACCGGCTCGAAGGTCGTCACCCCGCAGGTGACCACCGAGTACGAGCTCACCTGCAACGGCGCGAGCAAGCGGCTCACCATCGGGGTGAAGGCGTCCGTGTCGATTTCCCAGTTCGGCGCGATGCCCACCCAGACCGTGCCCGACGGCGCCGCCGTGCTCTCGTGGGTCAGCGTCGGCGCCACCAGCTGCGCGCTCGAGCCCGGCCTGGGCGAGGTGGCGCTCTCCGGCTCGAAGACCGTGCTGCCTTCGCAGACCACCACCTACACGCTGACCTGCAAGGGCGGGGGGCCGAACGCGGTGGCCACCACCACCATCTCGGTGGTGCCGGTGCTCAGCCTCGATCCCCCCACCGCGGTCGGCGTCACGGCTGGAGACGGGGTGCTCACCCTGCGCTGGACCCAGCCCCTGGGCAGCGGGAACGTCTACCTCGCGGAAGCGCCCGGCATCGAGGTCGCCACCATCGACACGCTCC
>VFKJ01000582.1 GCA_009885595.1 Myxococcales bacterium
ATCGCCGCCTCGGCGTGAAGGAGGTCTGGGTCTGGGAGCAGGGGCTGCTGTGGCCCTGGCACCTCTCCGGCGTTGGCTACACCCGCGGGAAGAAGAGCCGGCTGCTTCCCGAGCTCGACTTCGCGCTGCTCGCGCGTTTGGCCGGGAGCGAGAACCAGCACGCGGCAGTCAAGGCGTTCCGCGCGGCGCTGCGGCGCCAGTGACCAGCTCCCCACTCAGCTCGAGCGGATCAGCTCCGCCAGCTGCGCGGTGGACAGGGCGGACCCGCTGACAGCGGCTCATGAGACTCAGCCGCCGGAGTGCTCAGGGCAAGGTGATCGCATCGACAGCTGGAAGAGATTTCCGCGACGTCGCGGAAATCACGGGGCCGGCTGTCCTTGTGCGCCGAGAAGGCCTGCTCCCTGCAGCCTCCGGGAGAACGGAGTACAAACGGCGCATGCGTTCTCGCGGGTGGTTGGCGGCGGCGGTGCTCTTCGCGGCGTGCGGTGTCGCGAAGGTGGAGCCCGACGGCTCGCTCCTCTTCGGTGACGTGGCGCTGGGCGAGAAGCGGGCCGTCGCGTTGCTGCTGGTGAACTCTGGTGACGCGCCGGTGGCGCTCACGTTCGAGACCTCGTCCACCGAGTTCACCCCTCTGGCCCGCGCGCGCACGCTGGGCGCAGGACAGAGCTCGACGGTGCTGATCCGCTTCTCTCCGGCGGACCTGGGGCCGCGCACCGGGGAGCTGATCATCACCAGCACCCTGGGGAGCTCGCCGGTGACGCTGTCGGGCCGCGGCACCGGCCCGCGCTTCTCCGCGCCCAGCCAGGTGTGGCTGCCCCCGGTGGCGCTCGTCTCGGGCCAGGGCCCGCAGGTCGTCACCGCCACGCTGAGAGTGCAGAACGGCGGCACCCTCGGTTCCCTGCTCGTACTGCAGCCGCCACGCGCCGATGACGCCGAGCTCTGCGTGGGGACCTTCGTCGACTCGACCTGCGAGTCGTGGGTGCCCCCGCCGGCGCTCGGCACGCAAGAGGTCCTCGCGGTGCCGTTCTCGCTGCGCGCGACCTCTCCGGGGCCTCGCCACTTCAGCGTGGTGTTCGAGTCCAACGACGTGCTGCACCCCGCGGTGACTGTCGCGGTAGGCGCGCCGGTGGAGGCCTTCGAGCCGTGCGTCTTCAACGCGCCTGCCGAGGTGGTGCTCACCTTCGCCTCGAAGGAACTCCGCGTCACGCACGCAGGGCCAGGCACCTGCCTGGTTCAGCGCGCGACGATCACCGCCACCCCCACGGCGAGCCTCACGCTGGTGAACACCCGGAACTTCCCGCTCCGGCTCGAGGCCGGGGATTCCCTCTCGCTGTGGCTCGCGCCCAACCTGCTGGTGTCAGGCCTTCGCAGCGGCGTGGTGCAGGTCGTCGCAGCCGGCACCGCGCCCCTCGAGGTTCCCGTTCGCTGGGAGCCGATGGCCGTCCAATGCCTGACCATCGCGCCTTCCACTCTCGACTTCGGCGTGGTGCGCGCTGGCTGCAATTCGCCGAATCGGAACGTGCAGCTCTACAACACCTGCGCGACGCCCCTCACCATCACCCTGGTGGAGTTGTCCGCCAGCGCCGGACAGGGGCCCGGTGGACCGAACTGCCCGGGCGTGACCCCGTGCCCGGAGTTCTTCGTGGTCTCGGGCGTCTCACCGGGGACGGTGATTCCTCCCGGCTCCAGCGTTCCGCTGAACCTCACGTTCAAGTACCGCCCCATCGACTTCGGGCCCGATACGGGCGCAGTGCTCGTGTACACGCCCGGAGTGCCCGAGCCCTTCGTCGTCGCGCTCCAGGGACGCGGGGACGCAGCAGCGACGCAGGTCGACACCTTTCGCCAGGACGCGCTGCCGATCATCGACGTGCTGGTGATGATCGACGCTTCCCCGTCGTTCGTGCCCAGGCGCACCGAGGTGCGAGCCAACCTCTCCACCTGGCTCACCCGCATCGCGCCCCTGTGCTGGGACGCGCGGGTGGGCTTCGCGGCGGCCGACCTGGATCCTGACGCGGGCGTGGAGTTGCTCGTCAACGACGCCGGCCAACGCTGGACCTCGACGCGCGAGTCCGGCTTCGTCGCGCTGG
>VFKJ01001011.1 GCA_009885595.1 Myxococcales bacterium
ACACCACCACCGACGAGCCGCCGAGATCGGCGCAGGCGCCCGCCACCGTGCATGCGCGCTTGCCCACGTCTTCCACGCGCAGCTCGAACGCCTGCAGCTTCGAGGCGAGGCCCACCATCACCCCCACGTCCACGCTGCGTGAAATGCGGGCGCGGGTGAGCCGCACCTGGCTGTTCTGCAAGTGCACCCCGCGGCCGTAGACGCCTGGGACGTCGCTGCTGGTGTCGGTGATGGTGAGGTCTGTGAGCGTGGCGGTGGCGTCGAGCACCTCGAGCCCGGCGGTCCTGTTCGAGCTGATCGACACGCGGGTGAGATCGATCACCGAGCCCCCCTGCCCCACCAGCCCCGCGCCGCCAGCGCCGTCCGCCGAGCTCACCTGGGTGCCGGTCACGATCAGATCCGACCCCAGCAGCCCGCTCTGCCCGTCGACGAGCACGCCCACCCGCTCGCTCTGGCTGACGCGCACCCGCTCGACCGTGACGGAGGCGCCCTGCTTCGCCTGCAGTCCACTGCTGGCGTCGTCGGCGGTGCTCCGCGTGGTGGCCTTCAATTCGACGTTGCGCAGCGTGACGGTGCAGCCACTGGCTCCGAGCGCGGCGCTGTGGTTGCGGCCGATGAACGCGTGATCGATCGTGACCACCGCGTTCTCGCGCAGGTCGAGCCCGGCGCCGTCGATGCCCCCGGCGGCGTCCACCGCGGTGTCGAGCACGAGGAGGTTCGAGGCGGTGAGCTGGCCGCGACTCCGCACCGCGACGCCCAGCGCCCGATTCCGCACCAGGGCCACCCGGGTGAGCGTCGCCGTCGCAGACTCTTCCACCACCAGGCCGTCGCCACTGTCATTGAGCCCCGTAGACGACTGGGTGTCGCGCACCAGCACGTCGGTGAGGCGAAGGACCGAGCTCGTCCCTGCCAGCAACGCGACCTCGTGGTTCTGTTCCACCAGCACCCGCGTCAGGTCGAGCTGCGCCTGGTTGCGCAGCGTCGCCGCCCGGCCCATCGCGCCGTCGGCGCGCGCGCGAGTGCCACGGATGACGCCATCGGTGAGGCTCACCTTCGAGCCAGGCTCGGCGACGTTGATCGCGTTCTCGGCGTTGTCCTCGAACACCGCGCGCGTGAAGGTGACGAGGCCGCCGTACTCCGCGCTGATCGCCCGGCCGCCGGTCCCCGAGGCTGCGCTGAGCGCGCTGTGACGCACCACCACGTCGTGGCCGGTCACGCTCGCGCGATTGCCCACGAGGATCGCCACCCCCACCGCGCCGTCGATGATGAGGTCGGACAGCTCGATGGAGTTCCCGCTCGGGTTCGCCATCACGCCCAGGCCCGGTCCGCCCACGCGCAGGTTCTTCAGCGCGCTGCCCAGGCCCGCGGTGGTGACCGTGGCGCCGGTGCCGCCCGGGCCTCTCAAGCTGGTTTGCCCCACGCAGGCGCCCTGGATCGTGACGCCCGCCTTCAGGCGCACCGCCTCGGTGAAGGTGCCCTTGCCCAGCGCGAGGGTGGTGCCGGAGGTGGCGACCGTCATCGCCGCGGCGATGGTGGCGAAGGGCGCGGCGCGGGTGCCAGTACCTCCCGCGGCGGCGAGCGGATCGACGTAGAGCACGGAGGTGGTGGGAAGCCCGGTCGCGAAGGGATCGGCCGTGCAGGCGGTGCCCACCAGGCGGCACGCGGCCTCGCCGGCGAAGCGCGCCTGGTCCAGGCCACAGTTGGCGTCGGTGCCAGCGGACCAGGGCTCGCAGTGGGCGGGCGCGCCGTCGGTGCCCGCGACTTCCTGCCAACCCGGCGCGCAGGGCAGCAACACCGGCGGCTCGGGCTCGGCCGCGGGCGCAGGCTCGTTCAAGGTGAGGGTCGAGGGCGTTCCGGCGTCAATCACCGGCTCCACCGGCGGCGGACAGGCGAACGACAGCAGCGGGGCGAGGAGGAAGAGGGCGCGCTTCATGGTTTCTTGAGCATGCGGCTCAGGCTCACGTCGAGCTGGCTGTGGACGGCGTTCATCAGGCTGGAGACCTCGGCGTCGCTCACCTTGGTGCGCGCGGCGAGCATCACGCGCGTCTGGGCCAGCAGCGCTTCCCGGCATTGCGTGAGCCAGCGCCAGACCGTGGTGCGGTGCGTCTGGTACACCCGGCCGATCTCCTCGGGGCTGCTGCCCTCGAGGTAGTAGAGGCGCAGCAGGTTCTGATCGCGCGCGCTCAGCGTCTGCAGCGCTTCCTGGAAGGCGAGCTTGAAGTCGGGCGCGAAGCGGTTCTTGAGGAAGTTGAGCTCGGCGCCCTGGCTCAGCACCGGCGTCTCGAGGAGCGCGTCGTCGTCGGTGACGTGCTCCAGCTTGCGGGCGCGTGCGTGGTCCTGCGTGAGTCGAACGGCGGCCGCGCGCACCCAGTGCAGGAGCGCTCCGCGGCCGGAGTAGGTGGCGATCGCCGGCGGGGCGTCGGACTGCCGCACGAAGAGCTTGAGGCGGAGCGCTTGGAGGACGTCGTCAGCGCTCAGACCCGCGGGCAGGTTGCCCTGGAGCACCGAGGGCACGCGGGCGAGCACGGTCTGGTCGAAGGCCCGGAGCGCGGCGGGATCTCCCAGCACGCAGGCGAAGGCGAGCCAGAGATCGGCCGCGTGGAGGGTGGCGAGCGCGGTGTCGGGCGTGAGGCGCTGGGCGAGGTGCTCGAGGAAGGCCGCTTCGTCGAGCTCGAGCGTGGGCCAGGCCGCGCGGGCGGTGGTCAGGAGCTGGGTGAGCGTCTCTTCGGCGTCCGGGAAGCGGCCCTCGAGCTCGGGGGCGAGGCTGCGGGTGAAGGACTCCGAGAGCGACATTGCGGGCGCGAAGCTACCATCTACCCCTCTCCCTGACCTCCCGAGCGAAGTCGAGGGGTCCCCCGCGGGGGAGAGGGAAATAGAAGTAGGGTCGGGCCCCGCGCATGGCCTGCCTCGACGACAACACGGT
>VFKJ01001130.1 GCA_009885595.1 Myxococcales bacterium
CGGCTGCGCAACGGCACGGAGAAGCCGCCCAACGTGCGCGCGGCCGCGCAGGCGCTCAACGAGGCCAAGGAACTGCTGGCGGCCGGGCAGGTCAAGCCCGCGGCCAAGAAGATCGCGGCGGCGCGCGGCGTGCTCGACCCGCTCCGGCCCCAGCTGCGCGACTACAACCTGCTGACCACCACCCTGCTCTACGGCGCCGTCGTCTCGATGAACATCGGCGACAAGCGCACCTCGGCGACCGCCTTCGCCGATCTCGCCCGACTCCGGCCTGACTTCCGCATCGACCCCGCCGAGTTTCCCCCGGCGGTGATCGAGGCCTTCGAGAAGGCGCGGCAGGCCGAGGCGAAGCTGGCCAAGGGACGCATGGTCGTCACCTCCACTCCGGCCGGGGCGCAGGTCTTCGTCGACGAGGTGGCCCGCGGGGTGACGCCGCTGACGGTGCCGGCCTCGCCCGGGCCCCACTTCGTTCGGGTGGCCCTGGAGGGGCACCTGGGGGTCACCCAGACCGTCGCGGTGGCGTCCTACGCCAAGCACGAGGTCACCCTGACGCTGGAGAAGAACCTGCCGCGCGCCGCGCTCCAGCAACTGGACTCGCTGGCGACCTCGGGAGGTCCCCCGGGATCGCTGACCGAGCCCGCGGGGCTGGTGACGGGCGCGGTGCAGGCCGAAGGCGTGGTGCTGGGCGTGGTGGCGTTGAGCTTGAAGGGGTACGTGGTGAGCGTGGCCTGGCTGCAACCGGGCGCGCCGGCGCAGGTGTTCGCTGTGGAAGTCGACCGCAACATGAGCGAGGCGAAGACCCTGATGACCGAGCTGGCGGCCGCCATCGTGGCGGCGCCCAGGGCCAACTCGGCGCCCGCGAAAGACACCATCCAGGTGCTCGGGTCCGGAAAGCTCTCGCGCAAGCCCGACTACTCGAAGTTCGCGCTCGGCTACGGGCCGGGAGGCGCCGCCGCCGTCCTCGCCGAGGCGTCGGTGGTGCGCACCATTCAGCTGCAGGCCCCTGGTGCGGCGGCCGAGAAGCCCGCGGTGAAGTGGTGGGTGTGGACAGGCATCGCGGTGCTGGTCGTCGGCGCGGCCGCCGGCGGCACCGCCCTCTACCTCACCACCAGGCCGCCCGATGGCGTGCAGTTCGTCGTGCAGAGGCAGCCATGAAGCGTTGGATGCTCGTCCTTCCCCTGGTGCTCTCCTGCAGCCAGGGCACCACCGTCAACCTGAAGCTGCGGATCGCCGGCGACGAGCGCAAGACGCCGCTGCGCAACCCCGGCACCCCCAACACCCCCGCGTCCGACGTCGATGTGCTCAGGCTCGAGGCCTACAACCCGACGCTGGGGGTGACGCGCCAGGGAGAGGTGACCAACGACTTCGCCGTCTCCAATGAGATCAAGGTGGGGGCGCTCGACATCTCCGAGGGCGCTGGCTGGCGCACCCAGCTGGCGGGGAACGATCGGTACGGCGCGCTCTTCTCGCTGGGGCGCAGCGAGGCATTCGACATCCCCAAGGAGGGAACGATCGACGTCAACATGGTGCTGGGCATCGCAGATGACTTCGCCACCACCGCGCTCGCCCCCGGCGGGCTCGGCCCGTTCACCACCGCCACCGTGCTCCCCGATGGCGCGGTGCTGTTGATGGGGCTCTCGGGGCCCTCGCTCTTCGCGCCGCACGCCGGCACCCTCTGCACCGACTGCCTCTCCGGCGACCTGCCTTCGCCCCGGCAGCTGCACACCGCCACCTTGCTCGCTGATGGGAGCGTGCTGGTCGCCGGCGGCGCCACTGCCGCCGGGCAGCCGGTCGAGGGGGTGTACCTCTTCACGCCTTCCACCAGGACCTTCGCGGCGCTCGCGCTGCCGCAGTTCCCGGCCAGGTACGGCTCGGCCTCGGCGGCCCTGCCCGGCGGCCGGGTGCTGATCGCGGGCGGCCGCGGGGCGGTGGCGGCAGACGCAGCGCGCGTGGTGGTGATCGACGTGGCCGCGGGCACCTTCGAGGAACAGCCCCCGCTCCCCCAAGGGGTGATGTTGGCCGCCGCCACCCCGCTCGAGACCGGGGCAGGGGTGCTGATCACCGGCGGGCTCGACGCGGCGGGGACGCCCGTCGCGACCGCGAGCGTGTACGCCGCCGAGGGTGGGATGGTGCGCCGGGCCGTGCCCATGCTCGAGGCCCGCGCGGCCCACAGCGCCACCCTGCTGGCCGATGGCTACGTGTTCCTCTTCGGCGGCCACGGCAGCACCGGCTCGACCCTCTCTTCGGCCGAGGTGTTCACGCCGGGCGGGAAGTTTCTGAGCGTCGATTCAGCGAACCTCGAGCCGCGCGCCGGTCACGCCGCCCTGCGGCTGGACAGCGACGCGGTGCTGATCGTCGGTGGGCAGGCAGAGCCCGCGGGACCGCCCGACCCCGCTCGGCTGGTCTCCGCGCTGCGCTTCAGCCCCGAGCGCGAGGCGGGCGGGAAGTACGCCGGCACCTTCGTTCCCGTGGGCCAGGTCGTCGCGCGCAACGCAGCGGCGATCGTCGCGTTGCCTGACTTGAGCGTGCTGGTGGCGGGTGGTGCCCGGCCGACGCTCGCGGCGGAGCCGTCGGTGGCGCCGGTGGCGGGTGACTGGGTGGAGAGCCTGGAGATCTTCGTGCCCTGCGCGATCAAGGGAAAGCCCTGCCCTCGCTGATTCCTCCCTCTCCCCCCGCAGGGGAGAGGGTCGGGGAGAGGGGCAGTGGGTATTTCACCGCTCGTCTCGCCCTTCTGCGCGTGTGAAGTCGCAGATGAAGCACTCCCTTCCTGAATCGTGAGGGGGCCGCGGAAGAATGCCGACTTCCCCTCTCCCCGACCCTCTCCCCCTCTGGGGGCGAGGGAGATCAATCGCGGCGGCGGCCAAACCGCGCCAGGAGCGCCAGCGCCAGCAGCGCGAGCACCGGCCCCGGACTGCTGCAGCCACACACCTGCGGCGCGCACTCCACGTCGACCAGGAAGTCCTGCTCGTCCGCCCCGCTCTCGTTCTGGGCCACCAGCACGATCCGCGTGGGCCCCCGCGTCTTCTGGTCGGGCGTCCAGCTCAGCGCGCCCGTGGTGGACTCGATGCTCAAGCCCGGGGGAATGCCCACGCCGGCGCCCTTCCCCAACGACCACCTCAGCGGCGCAGAGCCCAGCGCCGACGGCAGGCCGTCCTCGTCGTACTGCCAGGGCTCTCCACAGCGAGCCGTCGGGTTCGGAACACTCACGATCTGCGGAAGCGTGCCGCCGACTTGCGTGGTGGCCGTCACCTCGACCCAGGCGCGGCAGGTCAGCCCGACGTCATCGGTGACCAGCAGCTCGACCCCCAGCGTGCCAGGCGAAGTGAGGGTGCGGCTCACCGTGCCCCCATGCGCCATCGCGTCGGCGCTCAGCCCGTCGGAGAAGCGCCAGGCCGCCGTCGTCACCACCCCCGTGGTCGAGCCGAAGCTCGCCTTGAAGGACACCGCCAGCGGCGCCGGCCCCCCGGTGGGATCGACCGTGGCGGCGCACGAAGGCGGCTCCCGGCTGGCGTCGGTCACGCGGATCTCCAGGGTGTCTTCCGCCACGCAGTCGCCTGAGCTGACCTGCAGCCACACCTGGTACGCCCCGGGCTGGAAGGTGTGCGTCGTGCTGGGGCCATACGCGGTGTTCCCGTCGCCGAAGCTCCAGCGCGACACCGCCCCCGACGGCACCTGCGCGCAGTCGCACTCGAACGCCACCCGAAGCGGCCCCACGCCCTCCTTCACGTCGGCACGAATGCGCGCGACGGGCGGCACCGGGCACGACGGGCTGCTGACGACGATCGGCTGGCTGGCCGTCGCGCGCTGGCCGACGGCGTCGAACACCTCGAGGCTGACCGTGCGCGCCCCCGCGGTGGGGAAGAGGTGGCTCGAGGTGGAACCGAACGTGCGCGGGATGCCCGGCCCCCAGGACCACTCGTACGTGAGCGGCCCCGTGCCCGTGCTCGCCGCCGCGTCGACCCAGACCGGGGTGCCCACGGAAGGCGTGGCGGGCCGGAGGGTGAACGAGGCGAAGGGCGCGGCGGGAAGCGTGGCGTCGACGATCACCGTGAAGCGCGCGGTGTCCTGCCCGCAGGCGCCCGTGACGGTCAGGCAGAGCGCTTGAGGTCCCTCGCTGGCCGGCACCCACTGCACCAGCCCGGTGGTGGCGTCGATGCTGAAGCCCCGGGGCGCCGTGTCACACACGCCCCAGCGCAGCGGACCGGTGCCTTTGAGCACCTGGGCCAGCGAGCCCGGGCCCACCCGGTACGGCACGCCCACCGCGGCGCGAAGCGTGGGGGCGGCGAGCACCGGCGCCCGGCAGCAACCCACCAGCACCTGGTTGGAGCACCCCGTGGCACCTGCGCAGGTGTCGTTGGTGCACGCGTCCGAGTCGTCGCAGCTCAACACCGTGCCGGCGGCGCACGCACCCG
>VFKJ01000468.1 GCA_009885595.1 Myxococcales bacterium
GGCGCCTTCACCTTCGCCAACCAGCTCGACAGCGAGGGCAAGTACATCTTCCCGCTCTTCAACCGCAACACCGCCGCGTCCATCGACGCCACCTTCGATCTCGAAGCAATCGTCTCAAGCGTCACCAAGGAGAAGAAATGAGTCGCACCACCCTCGTCGCCCGCCTCGCTGCCCTCGCTCTCGTCGCCGGTTGCGCCGCTGAGCAGGACCCGATCAACCGCGTCCAGCCGAACTACTACGACAAGACGTTCTTCGTCGGGCTCGACTTCCAGGGCGTCAAGGACGACCCCGAGTTCTACAGCCAGTCGACCCTCGTCGACGTCGGCTACGGCGCCGGCCAGGACGGCCTGTTCACCAGCACCTACGCGCAGCCGCTCTCGCGGGTGAAGTGGCAGGTCACCGAGGATCTCCTGATCGCCCGCCTCGCCTACGAGCGGATCAAGGACAGCGACGGCAAGGGCGTGGGCAAGTCGACCAACGACGGCATCGTGGTGGCCGCCTACCCCATCGCCAGCCACTTCGACATTCGCCGCCAGTACAACCCGTCGACCGGCGAGCAGATGAACGTGATCGAGGAGAACACGGTCGATCGCCCCTGGTTCGAGCGCCAGTTCATGCGGGTCGACTGGTCGAAGAACCTCTCCACCGACAACTACGAGTTCGACACCCTCTCGCAGATGGGCATCTACGGGGGCGTCTCCTATGAGCCGCTGGCCTACGCGGTCACCGACCCCAAGAGCGAAGACGCGCCGCACCTCGACTCCGCGAACGGCTACCTCGACATCACCAACAAGGCCTTCGCCGTGCCCCAGATGGTCACCATCGAGCAGTGGGGCTTCACCTTCCCCGCCTGCTTCCTCGACGCCGACATCGGCGGCGGCGGCGCGCCCACCACCCAGTGCTCGCCCATCGAGCTCACCATTCGCAACTCGTTCATGAAGGTGCCGGACAACGACTACGAGCCGGCGGACTGGGACGGCTACCGCTTCCAGGCGTTCGGCGCGTTCACCACCGATCGCAAGGGCTACGCCCGCGACTACGGGATGACCGACACCCAGTGGCACCGCTTCATCAACCGCTACAACCTCTGGCAGCGCAGCCACCACTACGCCGACCCCGTGGCGAAGACCGGCGCCCAGAAGTGCTTCACCCCCGAGACCACCCCGCTGGGTTCAGACCCGCACCGCGACGTGAACGACGACGGCACCGAGGACGAGTGCGCGGCTGTCGGCGGCGGCTCGCGCTGCGACACCTTCAGCCAGAAGTGCACCCTGCCCTACCGCCAGCGCGAGGTGCGCCCGGTGATCTGGTACTACACCGAAGGCAGCAACCCCGACTTCTTCGACGCCACCCGCGAGGCCGCCCACGAGTGGGACGTCGCCCTGCGCAGCTCGGTGCAGACGGCCCGCTACACCGAGTGCGTGCGCACCCGCGGCCTGGACTGCATGGAGAGCACCCCGGCCTACTTCGGTCAGCAGGACGACAACCAGGACGCCATCTGGCTGGCCAAGGAAGTCGATGACTGCCGCGCCGGCCTCTACAACGCCGGCCAGGACTGCAGCAGCCTGGCGGACACCCTGGGCAACGAGCGCAAGATGAGCCCCGGGGTGATCGCCCTGGCCAAGATGGAAGAGGCCGCGGTCGTCTGCCACAGCCCGGTCGAGTTCAACGATCCGGCGGCCTGCGGCGGTCCTCGCCTGCTGCAAGGCCTCACCTCGGCGCTCTGCTTCTCCGCGCGGCTCGAAGGCAACACCGACGTGCTGGGTGAGTGCAACAAGGCGCTCAAGGTGCGCATGGGCGACCTGCGCTACCACCAGCTCAACACCATCGTGTCCCCACAGACGCCCTCTCCCTGGGGCATCATGGTGGACGCGCACGATCCGCTCACCGGAGAGAAGATCTCCTCGAGCGTCAACGTGTGGTCGCACGTCACCGACCTCTGGAGCCAGGGCGTGGTGGACACCGCGCGCTACATCAAGGGCGAGCTGACCACCGCCGACGTCACCGAAGGCACCTACGTGCGTGACTGGGCGAGCGCGGCCGAAGCGGCCAGCACCGGCGGCTCGCTGGCGAAGGTGAGCACCGACGACCAGCAGCGCATGCTGGCGCAGTCGCTGGGCGCCGCCGACCTCGACAACCTCAAGGCGACCCTGGCCGGCGTGAAGGCCAGCCCGGCCTTCACCAAGGCGAAGAACCTTCGCCGCGAGCTGTCCGAGGTGCGCTTCGACGCCAAGCAGATCGCCACCACCTCGGCGATCTACGAGGCCCGCCGCAAGCGCGCCCTCGACACCCCCACCGAAGCGGCGCTCACCACCCGCACCATGCAGGAGCTGGCCGGCAACGCCTCGCAGCTGGGCAGCAGCGGCATGCTGGCCCTGGCCTCGCCCCTGCGCGGCGCCAACCCCACCCTCTTCCGCCAGATGAACCAGGCGCGTGAGCTGGCTCTCTCCGAGCGCGGCGCCTGCATCATGCACGAGGCCCCCGCGCCGCTGGGCATCGCGGATCTCGCCAACGTGCTCGAGGCGAAGTTCGGCGCCTTCGACAAGAACGCCTCGAAGGCCGACCAGGCCCTCCACGCCGAGCGCGCGCGCCGCTACATCGCGCAGCGGGCGCACTACGCGGTGATCACCCACGAGATGGGTCACTCCATCGCGCTGCGCCACAACTTCGTCAGCTCGTCAGACGCGTGGAACTACCGCCCCCAGTACTGGCAGCTGCGCACGGACAACGGCACCAACACCACCAAGTGCACCGCCGTCGACCCCACCGGCAGCTGCCTGGGCTCGCGGGCGATGGACACCATCAACCAGAACGAGCGCGCCAACCTGATCTCGATGTTCATGCAGTCGTCCACCATGGACTACGCGGGTGAGAGCACGCAGGACCTGCTGGGCCTGGGCGCCTACGACTTCGCGGCCACCCGCATGTTCTACGGCGACGTCACGGCGGTGATCGACGACACCACCATGTTGGCCGGCACCGCCAAGGGGAAGGGCCCCCTGGGCAAGA
The DNA here is from genome assembly GCA_009885595.1 of Myxococcales bacterium. GTDB lineage: Bacteria > Myxococcota > Myxococcia > Myxococcales > Myxococcaceae > Archangium_A. The sequence goes on from VFKJ01000468.1 coordinate 3,010, forward strand.
TCGACAACTTCGGCGGCATCCTCGGCATGAGCTTCGAGGTGGGCGACGACACCGGCGAGACCAACCCCATCCACTACACCGAGCTGCAGGCCACCTTCGGGATGATCCGGGACTGCCAGCCGGTGGACCCCGCGCTCTTCCGCCCCGCCACCTGGAACGAGGAGGCGATGGGCGTGTGGAGCCCGCTCACCGACGGCCTGTTCGTGCAGGTGAACGGCGCCTACAGCAAGTGCCGCCAGATCCCCGTGGGCTACACCAACTGGTCGCAGCTGCGCGCCGCGCGCGGCAACGAGGCGGCCAACGTGCGCTCCACCAAGGTGATCGACCCCTTCCGCCGGGTGCGTTTCCCCTACGGCTTCGCCACCGATCGCTGGGCGGACCTCGGCAACCTCTCGGTCTACCGCCACGACAACGGGGCGGACCCCTACGAGCTGTTCGACTTCCTCATCACCCAGCAGGAAGTGAACCACATCTTCGACAACTACCGCCGCAACCGTCAGACGTTCTCGGTGCGCGGAGCGTCGAACCGCACCCTGTCCCGCTACAACGAGAAGCTGCGTGACGCGGCCAAGGGCATGGGCCTCATCGCGAACATCTACAGGGACTTCGCGGTGGACCAGGGCTACGACTACGACACCCTCTGGCCGTACCTCGGCACCCTGCTCTTCAGCGAGAACCTGCTGGTGTCGGGCCTGGGCTTCGATCACTTCGCCCGCCAGGCGGCGCGCCCGCAGGCCGGCCCGCACAGCCTCGAAGGCGGCATTCTCCGCTCGACCATCGACACCGCCGGCAACGCGGGCGACACGGTCGTCAACGTGCCCAACGGCGCCACCGGTTACTTCGGCAACGTCTCCTTCGGCGGCCGCCCGATGGAGAACGCGCTGTCTGAGACCAACGGCGAGTACGACAGCGAGTTCACCATCAACGTGGGCAGCTACTACGACAAGGCGTGGGCCCCGATGCTGATGACGGAGTCGGTGGACAACTTCATCTCCGACAGCCGCCGTGACTTCCTCGACGGCCGCTACCGCGCGGTCTCGATGGCCGACCTGTTCCCCGAGGGCTACCGCCGCTGGCTGGGCAACAACCTCACCGGCGACGACGCGCTCAAGGGCGGCCGCCTGGCTGCCGCGGGTGGCCTGCCCGCGGTCGAGGGCGGGTTCCCCTCGGCAGGCATCGGCTTCATCTCGTGGTGGAAGCCCACCGCCGAGATCTGCTTCCAGAGCCAGGCCTCGCTGGAGTGCGGCGTGACGCCGGCCAACAGCCTGCCCATCGACCCGCAGATCGGCTGGGAGCAGCAGAAGTTCATGATCGCGATGACGCTCCAGTACCTGCCGGAGAACGCGCAGCAGGGCTGGCTGGATCAGATGAACATCTGGGAACTGGGCGCGGACAGCGACCCGGGCTTCCGCAACCGCATCGAGCTGCACCTGCCCGAGGGCAAGACGTACATCGCCAAGACCTTCGGCAAGGAGATGATGCTCGGCAAGTCGGTGCAGCGCGGCGTTTCGGCGCGCATGCTGGAGTACGCCAACGAGCTGGTGAAGGCGGCCTACGTGACGGACCCGGTCGACTACGACAACGACGGCACCCCTGACTGGACCACCCCGCGCATCGTGGGCGGCAAGGCGGTGGTGAAGTTCGATCCGACGATCGACGCCATCACCCCGGCGGGCAACATCTCGACCGGCCGTACCGGGTGCAACGCCACCGACAACTCGCAGTGCACCTGCGCGTCGAACCGGGCGTGTCTGCTGCTGCAGAAGTACACCGAGCTGCCGTTCTTCATGCGCCAGGCGATGCGGGACTACGGGCTGGCCAGCCCCAGCATGAAGGGCATTTACTGAGCCTCAGACCCGGTCCTGAAGTGAAGTGAGAACGCCGCGACGCCCGTACGGGTCGCGGCGTTTGCATGTGCCGGGCCTGAAGGGGCACCTGGACCATGACACCTTGGTACTGGTCCATGACGCGCCCGGGAGACCACCCGGCCTGCCCGCTGGCCGAGAAGCGACTGGGGACCTCGAGCGTCCTCGCCGCGAGGAGCGGGCCTGTTCGGGGTCGAGCACCGCGCCGATCCGCAACCCCCACGTTCCCTCGAAGCGACGCGCACCGGGGTGGGCCGAAGCGCTCAGCCTCGAAGCGGCACGCCGACGACGTGATCGAGGATTGCGGAGATCGCTTCCCGGGCGAGCCCGAGCGACTCGGCCTGCGCCAGGAGCCGATCCCGCAGCTCGGCCTCGCGCGCCGCATCGAGCCTCGCCACCCCGTTGGCCTGCTTCCACGCCCAGATCTCCTCCACCACACCTGCGCGGCGCGCGAGCAGGCGGACCAGCTCCGCGTCGAGCTCGTCCAGCTGACCGCGGAGTTTTTCCAGGCTCACGGGCTCAGCGTCCTCATGGTGCCGGCGGTGACGCCGAACTGCTCGTGCACGGCGAGGCGGGTGTGGAGCTCGGCCGGGCTGCACTTGCCCTGGAGCACGTCCTGCCAGGCGGCCAGCACGGCGGCGCAGGTGGCCTGGTCTTCCCACACGAACTCCGCCCGGAAGCGCTTGACCCCCGCCTTCAGGAGCCGCGGCACCGCCTTGCCCGCGCTCTGGGCTTCCGCGTTGAAGACGGTGTTCCGGCAGCCGATGTCCACCACCACGGGGTGCCGGCGGCCTTCGCGGTCCTGCAGGGCGAGCTGGTGCGTTTCGCAGGGCCGGCCGCAGGTGCGGAAGTCGCGGCCCTGGGAGATGGTGTGCGCGTACACGCAGTGCTCGGTGTGGAAGGTGGCGATGTGGTGGTGCACCGCGACGGTGAGCCGCTCCGCGGGCAGCGAGGCGAGCATCGCGTGTAGCTGCGTCTCGTCGAGATCGTGCGCGGCGGTGAGGGTGTCGCAGCCGAGCGCGAGCAGGTGCCGGGCGGTGACCGAGTTGGTCACGTTGAGCGAGAAGTCGCCGTGCACCACCGGGCCGCCGGTCGTGTTCGAGCGGGAGAAGTGAATGAGCCCGCCCCAGTGACGCACCAGCACCGCGTCGGGCGCCAGCTTCTCGATGCGGCGATCGATGCCGTCTTCGCCGGGCTTCTGCACCCGGGTGGTCGCGATGGTGACGCCCAGGCCCGCGGCGCGCGCGCGGTTCACTGCCTTCTCGAGGCCGATGAGCTCCATCCAGTCGAGCTCGACCTCGGGGAGCCCGGCGGCGATCACCGCCTCGAGTTGGCCGGCAGTCCGCACCAGGGGAATGAGGCGCGGTTCGCTTTGGGGCTGCCAGGGGCGGCGGGCGGGCAGCCTGGCGGCGTCGGCGGCCAGCTTCGCGGCGACGGGGATTTCGGAGATCGAGTGGCGCGCGGCTGCGAGGACTTTGGGCTCGAGCTCGGCGACGAGGGCTCGGCGGAGCGCCTTCAGCGCAGAGACGGGGAGGTGGAGTCCCGGAGAGAGCGCGTCCAACTGCATTTCTGCCAGGCGGAACGGCGTGCCTCCGAAGGCTCCGAGTTTTTCAGAGAGGATCTCGATGCCCAGACCAGAGTCTCCCTCTCCCTGCGCAGCGGGGAGAGGGTCGGGGTGAGGGGCCTTGGACGGGCGCGCTGTCGCGGGGACGAGGGGGACAGTGCTTTGTGTCTCGACTGAAGCGTCGCGGCCCACGTGGCCCAGCGCGGTGGCGATCACCGTGAGCGGGTGACCCGCGGCGCCCGAGACGTCGAGCTTCACGGGAATGCGGCCGAGCGCGCCCTTGAGGCCCTCATCCA
>VFKJ01001184.1 GCA_009885595.1 Myxococcales bacterium
GGAAGGGCAGAAGCTGGTGCGGCAGTTCGGCGCCGGGGCGGTGTGGGTGACCCTCGACGGCAAGGTGCACGCGACCGCGGGGCTGGAAAAGCAGCTCCTCGACGTGTGGTCGCCCTCGGGCCTTGACGGCGGCGCGCCCTGACGACGCTCACTCCCGGTCGTAGAGGCTCGTGTTGATGACCATGGCTGCTCCTTACTTCGCGGCGGGCAGCCTACGCGGTCTTCCTCCCCAGGCGCTCGAGGTGCCACGCCATCAGGAAGAGCTTCTTCTCCGCCTGGGCGAGGCGATCCCTGAGCTGCCCCGCGAGGATGCCGGGCATGGTCAACGACGAGAGCGTGGCGAGCACCAGCACCAGCTTGGTGAGGCCGGGAGGGAAGTGCACCATGCGCGGCACCAGCCGCACCTGGTCCATCGTGAACTCGTAGGCGGGGCTGATCAGCGCCAGCTCCTCGAGCAGGAACGGGAGCAGGACGATGACCATCCCGATGAGGATCGCCGCCACCCGCGCGCCCGGCTTCAGGTGGCCGGTGAACATCAGCAGGCAGGTGGAGGCGATCACCGGCACCACCATGAACGAGCCGAAGACGAAGACGATGCCCAGCAGCGCCACGCCGGTGGCGATCATCACGAAGGTCAGCCCCCGGCTGGAGAGCTCTGTCTTTCGCCCGGCCCACGCGGCGACCGCGAGCGCGCCGAACACCATGGCGACGATGCTGCCGGCCATCGCGGTGCTCAGCGGGCCCATGGCCCAGATGAGCGGCACCAGGGCGGACCACATGCCCAGCCGCAGCGCCACCGCCCTGGCCACCCCGGCGCGCGCCTGGGCCTCGGCGTGCTGGCGCGTCGACTCGACCTCGGGCGGGAGGGTGGTGGGCACGTGGGTGATCAGCCTGGTCATCAGCTCGAGCGCCGCGGCGTTTCCGGGATCGAGCGCCAGCGCGGCGCTGAGCTGGCCCATCGCCGCTTCCCGCTGCGCGGTGGAGGCCTCGTCGAGGTTCTCCATCAGCGGCGCGGCGGCGGCGAGGTGGCGGGCGGCGAGCGCGCGGCGCACCTCGAGATCGCGATCTCCATCGAGGTAGCGCTCCACCGCCTCGGCCAGGGCGCGCGCGGTGGGCGTTCGGTCGGAGGGGCTGTGCTGGGTGGCGGCGAGCACCGCGGCGTCGAGCTCGGGCGGGACGTCGGCGGCGGGCGCGGTGAGGCAGGCCGAGCGCTGTTCCCCGCGCAGGGTGGCGGCGATGCGCTCCATCGGGGGGCCGAGGTGAAGGGGCGAGAGCGCGAGCAACTCGAAGAGGATCGCGCCCAGCGAGTACACGTCGGCGCGGGCGTCGAGCCTGTCACCGTGAATCTGCTCGGGGGCCATGAAGCCGGGCGTGCCGAACACCGAGCCGCCACGGGTCGCCTGGGCGATCGCCTGCTCGAGATCGCGCGCGGGCCCGGAGTCCTGCCCCACCTGGGCGAGGCCCCAGTCGAGCACGTGCACGTCGCCGAAGTCGCCCAGCATGATGTTGCCCGGCTTGAGGTCGCGATGGAGCACCGCGCGGCTGTGCGCGAAGTCGATGGCGAGGCACACCTGCACGAAGGCGGTGAGCAGCCGCCGGCGGGGATAGCGCGCGCGCACCTCCGGGTCTCCGGCGGCGAGCGCGGTGAGCACCGTCTCCAGGGTGACGCCGCGCACCTGCTTCATGGTGAACCAGGGGGCGCCGTGCGCGTCCACGCCGAGGTCGTACACGGGCACCACCGCGGGGTGCTCCAGCTGGCCCTGCACCCGCGCTTCCCGCAGGAAGCGGCGCTGCCCGTCGAGGGTCTCGGCGATCTCCGGGTGCATCACCTTCATGGCCACCCGGCGGCCGAGCGCGGAGTCGAGCACCTCGCGCACCTGGCCCATGCCGCCTTCGCCCAACACCTTGGTGGTGTCGTAGCGGTGGTCCTTCAGCTCGAGCGGGGCGTCGAGCGCGGTGCCCCCCAGGGGGACGTTCCGCTGCGGCCTCGTGTCGTCATCTCCAGGCCACGGCGTCGCGTCGCGCTGATCCATTTGCGCGCATTGTGCAGGCTTTGGGCCAGCGGCGCTGCCCCGGTGCGCGGCGGCCCGGCTGTGCAGGGTGATGCACAGTGCGCATCAGCACTGGTCCTCGAGGCTGACGGCGAATGGCAGGGCAGGCCTGAGGGTGCGCGGTGAGGAATGGGTCCGGCCCGTGCTCGGTGCGAGCAGGCCTCACGGCACGGGCTTCTCGAGGCGAGGGGACGAAGCGTCGTGATGGTGACCCAGGCCGGGTCGGGAGCACCCTTCGACCAACGTAATCTCGTGATTACGTTTTTCAGTGCCGACGAAAAACGTAATCACGAGATTACGTCGCTCGAGACCCACGGCGGACCCGACCTCGTCAGCACCACATCGCTGCGCCTCCCGAGGGTCAGAAGGCCTCGCGCTGAGGGGCCTCGCCGACCAGGCA
>VFKJ01000557.1 GCA_009885595.1 Myxococcales bacterium
GCGAAGGCGTCCCCCCCGCTGGCCCTGGTCACTGCCACATCGCTTCGCTCACCGAGAACCAGAACGTTCGCGCAGCGAGGCCTGTTCGGCTCGAGCGCCGAGGCGGGGTCCCCGATTCACCACGCTCCCCTGGGCACAGCGCTACTTCGGCCACTCCTGCTCCAGCACCCCGTAGATGAACGAGTCGTTCACGCCGAGCGGCCGAGCGGAGTCGAGGCGCGTAGTTCACCAGCATCCTCACGCAGGGAGAGGGAGAGGGAGCTGTGTCTCCAGCCGGTGCGGAGGCTCGGCCTCTTCCATCACCCCGCGCGGCAAGGCGTTGATCCGCCCGGCCGCCGCGCTGCCTGAGAGAAACGCCGACTCCAGCTGAGGCCCCAGGCACCAATCACCACACACCGCCAGCCGCCGCTCCTCGTCCCACAGGCACGCTTCTCCCAGCGGCTGCTCGGTGAGGGCCGCGCGCCACCGATGCGCCTTCGCAAACGACGGCACCACCTTCCGGGCGCCGGTCGTCGCAAAGAACGCATCCATCAACATCGGCACCACCGCCTCGGGCTCGAGCTCGAGGTGCGCGCGGCTCCAGGCAGGCGACGCGTGCAGGACCCACGACTCGCCCGGTTCACCCGGCCGCTCCGGCTTGCTCGAGTTCTTCGAGAGCCACGCCAGCGGCCCCACGCTCGAGAAGCTCGCGTCCCACTCGACGCCGACCGACTCGGGAAAGTGCACCATCACCGCCCAGCACGGCGCCATCACCACCCCGTCGCGAATTCTCGAAGCGAGCGCATACGAAGACGGATCGATCAGCTCGGCGGCCTGGAACGCAGGGGTGGCCACCACCGCGGCATCGAATTCGCCCAGCGCATGATTGCCGGCATCGAGCAGCCGCCAGCGCGTCCCATCCCGCGTGAGGCCGCGCACCTCGACCCCGAAGCGCACGTCGAGATCCAGCTGCATGCGCTTGACGATGGAGTCCATGCCCGGCGTGCCGACCAGCCTCACCAGCTCATGGGGATGGGTGCGCGGCGGTTCGCCCTCGACGCGCCCACGCCACTGGCTGATCACGCGCTCCTGCCACCACGCGCGGGCCCAGCGGGCGAAGCGCTCGTCCTTCACGGTGAAGTACTGCGCGCCGTGATCGAACTGCAGCGCGCCTTCCTGCCGGGTGCTGAGCCTTCCTCCCGCGGCGCGGCCCTTGTCGAACACCGTCACCACGTGTCCCGCATCCTTGAGCGCGCGCGCGGCCGCGGTGCCGGCGACGCCGCCGCCGATGATGGCCACGGTGAGCGCGCCACCCCGGGAGGGGCGATGCACGCGGCGCTCGTACTCACCCACGTCGAAACGCAGCCGCTGCTCCGAGGTCGGCCGCGGCCGCACGCTGCCCAGCACCGGCAGCTCGGGCGAGAAGGGGCGATCGAACGCCCCCAGGCACCAGAGGATTCCGCACGCCGAGGCGGGGTCGCGCCCATCGAGCGCGTAGCGGTTGTTGAGCTCGAGCAGCGTAGTGAGCGCGTCCTGCGCGGTGCGGGTCCAGCCGAGCACGGCCTTCCCCCACGTCATGCGCACCGAGTTGTGGAGCTCGCCGTGGATCACCAGCTGCCGTTGGGCGGCGTCCCAGAGCAGGTCGCCGGTCTGCGCCCGCGCGAGCTGCTCCCCCGAGGGCAGGAAGGTGCGTCCGTCCCGCTCGTGCGCGCGCAGGGTGTCCCTCGCCCACGCCGGCAGCACGTCGACGGTCTCGTGCTTGGGGTGATGCAGGCAGAAGTTCCAGCTGAGCTCGCGCCACACCAGCAGCTCGTCGAGGAAGCGGGTCGACGCCGAGACGGCTGAGGCCTCACGCGCCACTTTGAAGGGCGAGACCACGCCGAAGTGCAGGTACGCGCTGAGCCGGCTGGTGCCCTCGGCGAGCGGATCGGTTCGGTTCTTCTCGTAGAGCGCGAGCTTTCCTTCCCGAAACGCGCGCCACCGCGCCAGCCCCGCCTGCGCTCCACCGGGCGTGTGGTGCACGGGCGCGACGGTGTGATCGATCTCACACGAGGCCACCAGCTCGGGCACCGAGGCGTCGCCGAGCGCGACCGGGGTGAACGGCAGCTCGGGGAGCCAGGCTGGTCCGTGGCCTTCCACGTCTCTCCACGGCTCGCCGATGCGCGCCTTCCACAGCGGCGTCGCCAGCTCGCGAAACTCGACCGCGCGGGCGACGCTCTTGCCGAGGCTCCACACCGGCATCAGGCACGAGGTGTCGACGCGCCAGAGCGGGACCTCCTTCGCCAGCGCCGCGTCCCAGCCCAGCATCGGCTGCACCGGCATGAAGTCGGTCACCACCAGCGCGGCGCGCCCGGCGAGCTGCGCGAGCACCGGCTCGCGGGCGCCTGCTCGTTCCAGGTGAAACGCGTAGCCGAGGTCGCGCGCGGCACACGCGGCCTGCACTTCCCGAGCGGACTCGAGGATGAAGGTGTGCAGGCGATCGTTCGCGAGGGGGTATCGCTCGGAGAGCCCCTGGTAGACGAACACCGGCTTCCCCAGGGCCGCCGCGGCACAGAGCGCCACGTCGAGCGCGGGGTTCTCGGTCACGCGCAGGGCAACTCGCATCCAGTAGACGACGTAGTCACCCGCCCGGGGGACCGGAGCGCCCGGCTCGACTCGCGCTTGCAGGTGTGCGGGCAACGTCACGGCCCAACCGAGCATAGTCAGGTGATCGTCAGGGTCGAGATCGCTAGGCTGCGGCCCCCATGGACATCGTCGCGGCTCTGGCCACCCAACTGAAGCTCGAAGCCGACTCCGCCTCCGGGCTCGCGGGGGGGTTGCTGCTGCTGGTCGAGGACCTGGTACGGGAGAAGGTCAGCTTCGCCGCGGCCTCGGTCATCCGAAACGCGGTGCCGGAGATGCGGGAATGGCAGATGTCGTCGCCCACCCTCGCGCCCGGCGCGCTCGACCTCGCGGCGCTCAGCGCGCTCCCTCCGACGGCGCCGGGTGACGAAGGCGAGTTCGCCGCGGTGCTGGGCCGCTTCAACGTCGCGCCGCTCTCGGTGGACACCGCCGCTTCGCTGGTCGGCCAGTTCCTCCAGCATCGGCTCGAGCCCGCCGCCTTCGAGGTGGTGAAGACCGCCGTGCCCATGCTCGCGGCCTGAGCGCCGCGGTCGAGTACGTTCTCTCCCGTGCGCTCGCTTTCCCTGTCCGCGCTGTTCCTGGTCCTCGCCGGCTGTCCCCCCGCCGACGGGCCGTGCAAGTCGACCACCGATTGCGCGAAGGGCCGCACCTGCTGCGAGGGCAGGTGCCTCGACACCGAGAACGATCGCACCAACTGCGGTGCCTGCGGAGCGGTGTGCGACCTGCCCAACGTCGTCCCCTCGTGCAAGGTGGGGCGCTGCCAGCTCCAGTGCCAGGCCACCTTCGGCAACTGCAACAACGATCGCGCCGATGGCTGCGAGCAGCGCCTGGCGGATGATCCGGCGAACTGCGGCGTGTGCGGGAGAGCCTGCTCGTCGGTCAACGCCGCCTCGGTGTGCGCGGTGTCCCTGTGCGGGCTGGGCGCCTGCTCCACCGGCTTCGGCGACTGCGACCAGGACACCGTCAACGGCTGCGAGATCGACACCCGCATCGAGGTCACTCACTGCGGCGCCTGCGGCCAGGTCTGCTCGCTGCCCCACGCGTCGGCGCGCTGCGAGGCGAGCACCTGTGAGGTCGAGGGCTGCGACGCGGGCTTCGGGAACTGTGATCAGCGCTCGCCCAACGGCTGTGAGGCGGTGCTGGCGAGCGACGCGCTCAACTGCAGCCGCTGCGGAGCGGTGTGTGGCCCCGCGCAGAGCTGCGTCGACAGCCGCTGCCGCGCCCCTGAGCTGATCATCTTCGGCGGCGCGCTCAGCTTCACCATGGGGAACACCACGTCGGAGGTGTACCGGTTCGAGCTCGTCGGCAACACCTTCACCGCGCTGACGCCCGCGACGCCGGACGGGCCGATTCCCGGGCGGCAGGGCCACGTCGCCACCTTCGACTTCCCGCGCAACCGCATGGTGGTGTTCGGCGGCATCGACGGCGCGGGCACGCTGGCGCCCAACGAGGTGTGGGCGCTCGACTTCACGGTGGTGCCTCCGGCGTGGAGGAAGGTGACGACCACCGGCACGCCCCCGAGCGCGCGGTTCGGCATGGCGGCCGCGCAAGACGTGGAGAACGCGAAGTGGTTCCTCTTCGGAGGCAGCACGGACCTCGGCGCCGGGCTCTCCGAGCTGTTCACTTTCAACCTCTCCACCAACGCCTGGACGCAGGTGCACGGGCGCAACGCCGCGAGCTCGCCGGGCGATCGGATCAACGCGATGGGCGCGTTCGACACCGTGGCGCGGGTGTTCTTGCTGGAGAGCGGGACCCACTCAGGCAGCCGGATGGATCTGCGGGAGCTGTGGACCTTCGACGTCGCCACCTCGGCGTGGCGGACGCCGGTCACCGATGGGCCCATCGCGCGGGGCAAGGGCGCGTTCTTCGATGGCTCGCCGCCGTACCTGTTCAGCGGCATCGCTTCGTTGTTGATGGCGCCGGCCTCGATGGCGCAGGACTTCTGGTCGCTCGACGTCAGCGCGACGCCCCCGTGGAGCCAGGAGATGGCGCTCGGTCCCGCGGCCCGCTTCTCCGCGGCGTCGACCCAGCGCGATGGGAAGCTCTACGTGTTCGCGGGAGGCACCACCGGGGCCAGCGGGCAGAGCGTGCTCATGGATCTCTGGTCGTACGATCCGACGGTGGGGGTGTGGACGCGGCTGCACGCGGGCACCGGCGCGCTGCCGCCGGGGAAGCTCGCGGCGTCGATGGTCGGTCGCTGAGCGGATCGGCCCCTCTCCCCGACCCTCTCCCCCGCCTCCCCCGCCTCCCCCGCGGGGGAGAGGGAGTCAGATTTTCTTGGTGAAGCACAGCCGCTGCGAGGTCTTGAACCCCTCGGCGCCCAGGAATTTCTGCAGCTCGTACGCTTCGCGATCGACCTCGGTCTCCAGCCGCTCGACCATCAGCGCCGCCAGGTTCTCGATCATCTGCGAGAGCACCGCGCGCCCCAGCCCCTTGCGCGCCAGCCCGGGATCCACCCCGATGGTGTCCAGCGAGGCCGCCGCCTCCAGCCGGCCGAAGTCACCGAAGTCGACGCGCGCCATCGCGAAGCCCGCGACCAGGCCCTTGTCTTCCACCACCAGCGACACCTCGATGGCCGACTGCTGGAGCACCTCGTCGAACTTCCGCTTGAAGTACTCGGGGCGATCCACGCCGGTGATCTTGCGATCGATGCGGCACACCGCGTCGAAGTCGGCGGCCTTGAGCTGGCGCACCAACGGCGGCCACTTCTCGATGTCTTCGTCGGCGCTGGGCAGCGGAATGCGATCGACCTCGCGCTCGAGGATGAACCGCGGCGCCAGCGAGAAGCCGGCGCCATCGATGAACTGCATCATGCCGTGGTTTCGCCAGTCGACCTGCGTCACCAGGGCGTTGATGCCGTGCGCGCGCATCAACTCCTCGAGACCGCCGAGCATGCGGCGCGCCAGCCCGTCGCGGCGGTGCGCCGGGTCGACGCCGAGCGCCTCGAGCACCACCACCTCTTCAGGGCGCCCGTACTCGCCGCCCGCCACCCGCGCGACCAGGAACCCCACCAGGCCTTTTCCCGAGGTGAGCGCGAACTGGTAGTGCCGCTTGGGCACGCGCAGCGCCGCCTGCAACCGCTTCTCGAAGTAGGGCAGCCGCGGCGTGCCCGAGCTGAGCCGATCGAGCGCCACCACCGCGGGGAGATCCTCCGGACGCAGCGGCCTCAGCACGACCTCGGTGAGCGGCGCGGCAGGAGCGGGGGTGTGCGGCGCAGGAGTGGGGTTCATGGGGGTCCCTTTCGAGCGCCACCGTATCAGCTCAGCCCCGGGCGACTGGAGTAGAGAGGGGGCAGAGGGCCAAACGAGATGAGACCAGCGTTGGCGTTCCTCCTGCTCTGCGCGTGCGCGCCCCCACCCGCACCACCGGCCACCTTCACCGTGTCGAACGGCTTCATCCGCGATCCGCAGGGCCGCGCGGTGATCCTCCGC
>VFKJ01000343.1 GCA_009885595.1 Myxococcales bacterium
CGACGCGGCCGGCCGGCGCGCCCCTGGGCCGCCACGCCCGCACCCACCCCAAGAAGCCGCAGAGCAGCAGCGGTGGCAGCGGCGGCGGGGCACACTCCAGCAGCACGCCCAAGCCGACGGGTCAGTCGATGTTCCGCGGCGGTCCGCGCGGCCGCCGCTAATCACCCCTGTCTCCCTCTCCCCCGCGGGGGAGAGGGTCGGGGAGAGGGGAAGAACTCTTCTTCACTCCACCGCCAGCGCCAGCACGTGCCCGTCAGCGTTCGCGAAGAGCGAAGCCTCGGTGAGCTCGGCATCGCCGCGATTACTTCGCCGCCACCGTCAGCTTGTCCTTGATCACCGCGCTCAAGATCTTCGGCCTGAACCCGAGCGAAGCCGCCTTGAGCCGAGCCTCTTCCGCACCCGCCGCGTCACCGCGCATGGCCGCCAGCACCGCCAGGTTTCCCCACGGCACCGCGTAGAGGGGATCGTGCTCGAGCGCCGCCTTGAAGTGCGTCTGCGCGTCGTCGAGGCGGCCCTGCTCCAGCCGCACCGCGCCGAGCGTGTTCCGCGACGCCGCCACCGGGTTCGAGGTGTAGAGCCCCACCGCCATGCTCGCGAGCGCGCGCTTCCACCCGGCGGTCAGCGAACTCTCGAACGCCGCCAGCTCGGTCGCGGCTTCCTCGTACTGCCGCTTCCGCAGCAACCCCCGCGCCCGCTGAAACGGCATCGACACCCACAACGCCGCCAGCACCACCGGCGTCGCCAACGCGGTCGCGCTCCACAACATCGCGTTCGTCATTCGCGGCGCGGCGAAGAACGCCACCACCACGAACACCGCCACCACCAGCCGATTGCGCGCGGGCCGCGACATGTTCAGAGCGGAATGTTGCCGTGCTTGCGAGGCAGGTTGTCCTGCCGCTTGTCCTTGAGCATCTCCAGCGCCTTGATCAGCTTCCAGCGCGTCTGCTCCGGGCGAATGACCTCGTCGATGTACCCGAGCTCCGCCGCCTTGAAGGGGTTGGCGAACTTCTCGCGGTAGTCGGCCACCAGCCGATCCTTCTCGGCCTTCTGATCCGCGGCGCCCTCGATCTCTTTCCTGAAGATGATGTTCACCGCGCCGTCCGGGCCCATCACCGCGATCTCCGCGGTGGGGAACGCGAAGTTCATGTCCGCGCGGATGTGCTTGCTCGCCATCACGTCGTACGCGCCGCCGTAGGCCTTGCGGGTGATGAGCGTCACCTTGGGCACCGTCGCCTCGGCGTACGCGTAGAGCAGCTTCGCCCCGTGCTTGATGATGCCGCCCCACTCCTGGGTGGTGCCCGGGAGGAAGCCGGGCACGTCCACCAGCGTCACCAGGGGGATGTTGAAGCAGTCGCAGAAGCGCACGAAGCGCGCGGCCTTCACCGAGGCGTCGATGTCGAGGCAGCCGGCCAGCACCGCGGGGTTATTGCCCACGATGCCCACCGAGCGGCCGTTGAGCCGCGCGAAGCCGATCACGATGTTCTTCGCGTAGTGCTCCTGCACCTCGAAGAAGTGCTTGTGATCGACCACCAGCTTGATCACGTCGCGAATGTCATACGGCTTGTTGGGGTTGGTGGGCACCAGCGTCGCCAGGGCGGCCTCGGCGCGATCGACCGGATCATCGCCAGGCGTCGCGGGCGCCTCTTCGGCGTTGTTCGAGGGCAGGTAGGAGAACAGCTCGCGGGTCATCGAGATCGCCGCCTGCTCGTTCTCCGCCGCGAAGTGCGCCACGCCCGACTTCTGGTTGTGGGCGTTGGCGCCGCCCAGCGCTTCCTTGGTCACTTCCTCGTGCGTGACCGTCTTGATCACGTCGGGGCCGGTGATGAACATGTACGAGCTGGCCTTGGTCATCAGGATGAAGTCGGTGATGGCCGGCGAGTACACCGCGCCGCCCGCGCACGGCCCGAGGATGAGCGAGAGCTGCGGCACCACGCCCGAGGCCAGGGTGTTGCGCAGGAAGATGTCGGCGTAGCCGGCCAGCGACTCCACCCCTTCCTGAATGCGCGCGCCGCCGGAGTCGTTGAGGCCGATGATCGGCGCCCCCACCCGGGTGGCCAGGTCCATCACCTTGCAGATCTTCTGGGCGTACGCGCCCGAGAGGCTGCCGCCGAAGACCGTGAAGTCCTGGGCGAAGACGAACACCTGCCGCCCGTCGATGTTGCCGTACCCCGTCACCACGCCGTCGCCGGGGATCTTCTTGTCGGCCATGCCGAAGTCGGTGGCCCGGTGGGTGACGAACTTGTCGAGCTCCATGAAGCTGCCCGGGTCGAGCAGCAGGTCGATGCGCTCGCGCGCGGTGAGCTTGCCGTCCTTGTGCTGCTTGGCGATGCGGTCCGCGCCGCCACCGAGCTCTGCCTGCTCTTCGAGTTTCTTGAGGCGGGCCCGCAGTGGATCGTTGTCGAGGAGGTCAGTCATGGCGCGCTGCGACCTACCAGACCCCGCGGCCGATGGCTCAGCCGATCCACCTCGGCGGTAGGAGCCAGGCTTCCTCAGCCGAGCAAGCGCGCCGCTTGAGCTTCTCCACGCCCGAGGTTCTGCCGAACGGCCGGGGCGCGGTGATGCCTTCAGCAGTCGGAAGTAGCGCGCAACCGTGACAGGCGGCGGGAGTGTGGCCTCCCCGGTCGGTGAGCCGCCCGCGCAAAGAGACGACTCGACCGCAGGGGCTGCGGTCAGGGTGGGAGTCGACCGCTGCACTCTCCCGTGGGTGGCCGCGGCATGCGTGATGCGTGACCGGCCCGAGGAAGCGATTCAAGAAAGAAAGGAAATCGACATGAGCACCATCAAAGAGCACTTCAACAAGGCCGGTCACAAGCTCCAGGAGGCCGCCCAGAAGGTCGGGCATGGCATCGACGAAGCCGCCAGCAAGGTGGCTCACAAGACCGAAGAGGCCGCGCAGCCGAACCGCGCCGAGACCACCGTCAAGCAGGTCGGGAACGCCGCGAAGGAGACCGTGAAGAAGGCCGGTAACGTCGTCGCCGAGGTCACGACGAAGGCGAAGAATGCCGCCAGCGAGCTGGCGGACAAGGCCGCCGCCGCGATCAAGAAGTGATCAGGGCCCCGCGTCGGGAGTGAACTTCGCCTGGTCGAGCTGCCAGACGATCCTCCCGGCGTGCATTCCCGCCGCCGGGGAATCGAGGAAGCCAAAGACCTTCTCCGAGGCCAGCAGCAGCGGGCCGAGTTCCGTGCCCGCAGCGACCAGGCCCGCGAGCTCGGGCGC
>VFKJ01001227.1 GCA_009885595.1 Myxococcales bacterium
CCACTGAAAGAGGTCCTTGGCCTTCTTCACGTCACCACCCTCGTCGGCGGCGGGGGCAGGGGCCGGCTTGGCCTTGGGGGCGGGGGCTGCGACGAGGAGGGCGATCAGGAGCGCTGGGATCATGGGAGTTCAGAACGGCGAGTCTTTGAGATCTTCTTCTTGCGAGTAGGGGTCGTCCGCAAGGCCGGGCTGCTTCGGCTTCCTGGGGGTGCCGCTCTTCTTCTCTTTTTCCAACTCGATGGGGATCGTCTGCTCCGAGTCGAAGCGCACCTTGCGCTTGAGCGGTTGGTAGCCCCTGGCCGAGAACGTGAGCTCGGTGATCTCCGAGGGCGGGCGCTGCAAGGAGAGCGGCGTGACCCCCAGCAGAATGTCACCTTCCGACACGTCCACCTGCTCGGGCGTGCTGGTGAAGTTGAGCTTCACCTTCTCGAGGGGGGCCGGGAGCTGCGGCGCGACCACCGGCTTCTCCACCGGCTTTTCCACCACCACGGGCTTCTCCACCACCACCGGTTTGGGCTCGGGCTTGAACACCACCACGCCCACCGCGATGGCGAGCAGCGCCACCACCCCCCCGACGATGAGCGGCAGCTTCGAGCGCTGCAGCGGCGGGAGCGGCTCTTCGAGGCCGGTGGTGCTGTTCGCGGTGACGCCCTGCACCTTGCCCGAGGCGCGCACCAGGGAGACGCCCGACTGCGGGGCCTGCGGGGTGGCGGTCTTCGGGAAGTTGCCGGAGACCCGCTTGAGGGTGGGGTCGTTCGACTTGAGCCGCGCCCAGAGGTTGTCGAGCACCTCGATCACCTCTTCCATCGACTGGGGACGAGCGGCGGGCTCCTTCTCCAGCATGCGGAAGACGAGCTTCTCCAGCTCCTCGGGCACCGACTGCAGCGGGCCGGGCTCGAAGGGCGGCGGCGCCTCGACCACGTGCTTGACCATCAGCATCGAGGGCGTCTCGGCGGAGAAGGTGGGCCTGCCGGTGAGCAGCTCGTAGACGATGAGCCCCATCGAGTAGATGTCAGAGCGGGTGTCGACGGGGATCGCCTTGGCCTGCTCGGGCGACATGTACTGGGGCGTGCCGACCACCATGCCGATCGCGGTGTGGCCGCCCTGGCCGTGGCCCGCGGAGACCTTGGCGACGCCGAAGTCGAGCACCTTGACGAAGTCGGGCTGCCCGGGGCGCTGCAAGAGCATGATGTTGTCGGGCTTCAGATCGCGGTGCACGATGCTCTGCGCGTGCGCGGCGGCCAGCGCGCGCGAGGCCTGGGCCGCGATGTTGAGCACGCGCTCGGCGGGCTGGGCGCCCTGGCGGTGAATGAGGCTCGAGAGCGTCATCCCGTCGAGGTACTCCATCACGAAATAGAAGCGCCCGTTCTGGGTGCGGCCGAAGTCGGAGATGTCGACGATGTTCTGCTGGCCGATGCGGCTGGCGGCGATCGCCTCGCGCTTGAAGCGGGTGACGAACTCGGGATCGTTCGAGAGCTCAGGCAGCATCACCTTGAGCGCCATCGCCTTGCCCAGCTCGACGTGCTGCGCGCGGTAGACCTCGCCCATGCCGCCGGCCGCCAGCTTGCCGACGATCTCGTAGCGGCCGTCGATCACGCTGCCGGGGACGAGCATCGAGGTGAGGGCGGTGGAGTCGGTGGGCGCCTCCAGGCCGTCACCGGGCGCGTTGGGGAAACCCATCTGGGGCGGGGCCTGACCCGACTGCGGCGATCGCTGGAAGGGGGTGGGCCGCCGGGCGGTGGCGTCGATGGCGTCTGCGGGGAGCGGCGCCTGGTTGCGCGACGAGCTCACCGCGCCGGCGTTGCGGGCCGCGCTTGGAGGCGGCGCGTTGCGCGCAGAGCTGGTGGCGGCAGGGTTTCGGGGCGAGCTGGTGCTCAGAGGCTTCTGCGCGGAGGAGCGCATGGGCGTGGGGGTGGCCATGGTGCCGCTGGGGCCGGCCCGCTCGGCGCTGCGATGCCGGACTACCAGCTCGAGGCGGCCCAGGCGCAGGAAGGTGCCGGCGGCCAGCGAGCCCTTGTCGGTGGCCTCGCCGTTGAGCCACATCAGGCGCTGGCCGGTGAGATCACGAATCCACGGGACGCCGTACGGGTCGAAACGGACCTCGGCGTGTTTGGGCTGCACCTCGGAGGCCTGGAAGCGCACATGGCACTCGTCTCCGGCGCCCACGTAGAAGTGGTTGCCGGGGAACAGGTACGTCCTTCCCTTCTCGGGACCTTCGCTGATGACGAACTCGAATTCCCCCATGGCGTGGGCTGGAACGTAGCAACGCGGGGGACCACAAAGAAGCCCGCATCTCGGACCGTTACGCCTGCAGGTGTCCGTTCCGCCGGGGGGCTTGTTCGCCACGGAGGGCTGGGGTCTCTTGCGCGGCACTCATGCAACGAACGTGTCACCGCGGCCTTTTGTTGGCGTCGATCTTCCTGCTCACCGCCTGCCCCAAGCCAGGCGGAGGCGGAGGCGTTCCCGATGCGGGGGTGAACCGCTGCCAGGTGGATCTGGCGGCCACGGGTTACTTCACGCAGGGCGGCGGGGGGGCGTCGGCCAAGGTGATCGACTCGGCCGAGCAGTTGATCGGCGGTGA
>VFKJ01000822.1 GCA_009885595.1 Myxococcales bacterium
ACCAGGTCCCGTGAGCATCCTCGCCCGAAGCTCGAGAGCCTCATCGGCACATGCACCGCCTCAAGTCCCTTAGCACTGCCTTCTTCGAGGCGCTTTTCTCGACATCGCATTCCCAGCGACAGGCCCATCTCCACGAGCAACCCCGACTCGGGGCGCTCGCGCAAATGCGCACGGTGAGCAGGGTCGCCTTCGCCGACTAGCTCAGGCCGCCTGGGAGGCGGTGACCGGCGGCGCGGGCACCGAGTGCGGCTGCTGATCAGGCCGCAGCACCCTGGCGAAGACGTCGTGCACCTGGTCTGCGTGCGCGCCGGCCGTCTCTTCCTTCCAGCCCGTGGTGGCGATGGGCGGGAGGACCTCGATGTCGAGCGTCATGGGCTTGAAGGCGAAGGTGCCCTTCTCCCAGTTCTTGTGCGCGCCGTGCACGACCACCGGCACGATGGGGAAGCCGGTGGCGATCGCCATGTGCACGAAGCCCTTCTTGAACGCGAGCAGGTGACCGTCCTTGCTGCGCGTGCCCTCGGGCATGATCCAGATGCCGAGGCGGTTCTTCTTCACGAAGTTCGCCGTGTCCTTGAGCTTCTCCACCGCGCGATCCTTGTTGCCGCGATCGATGAGCAGGTGACCCGAGAGCAGCGCGAGCTGACCGAAGAAGGGCACCCGCACCACTTCCTTCTTGAGCACGCCGCAGCCGCCGTACGGGCACAGCCAGATGCCGATGAAGAGATCGAGCGTCGAGGTGTGGTTCGACACGTAGATGGCGGGCATCGAGGCGTCGAGGCGCTCGCGGTTGGCCACGTTCGGCGTCACGCCGGCCACCCAGGTGATGGTCCGGCCGATCACCTTCCCGTAGAAGTTGCAGGTCTTCACGCGCAGCACCCGCGACGGAATCAGCAACAGCAGCACCACGATGATGACGGTGCTGAACACCGCGAGCACGGTGAAGCCGAACAGGAAACGGACCAGGGAGCCGAGCGTGCCGAACATGACGCTTCCACCCTGTACCCGTGACTGTCACCGCATCGTCACCGGGGTCGTCGGTGCAGGGCAGGTCTGACTTGCGCGGTGCGCCATTGAGCAACTCTCCGCGCATCCACCCCGGGAACTCCCCTGTTTCAGCGGCTTGGGCCCGGAACGAAGGGTGAAAGCGCCTCGGGTGCCATGTACTGCGAGCCCTGTCGTCGAGAGCGCCCCTTCAGCCGATGCTGCGTGTGGTGCGGTGGTGCGCTGAAGAAGCGGGAGACCTCGTTGATCGAGGCGGACCTCGATCGGGTGCGCTGGCTGCTCGACGAGGTGGCCTGCTGGGACGAGAGCCTGGCCCCCGCCTCGGCGCGCCGGGCGATCTCCGAGTTCTATCAGCGGCAGGAAGAGGTGCTGGTGGCGGCGCGCTCGCCCGAGCCCGAGGAGGCCGAGAGGGTTGAGCGAAATGAGCCCCCGTTCATCCCGAGCGGAGTCGAGGGATTCACTCCCGAAGGTGCGGCGCCGACTCACGAGCCCGCCCTCGACTTCGCTCGGGCCGAACGGGCTCCGGTTCCGTATTTCCGACCTCCGGTGCCGCAGCCTGTGGTGG
>VFKJ01000720.1 GCA_009885595.1 Myxococcales bacterium
ACGAAGGCGCGGCCCAGCGCCTTGGCGAGCGTGGTCTTGCCGGAGCCCGGGTAGTCTTCCAGGAGCACGTGGCCGTCGGCGAAGAGGGCGATCAGCACCAGCTCGACGATGTCATCGCGGCCGATCACGTCGTGGC
The DNA here is from genome assembly GCA_009885595.1 of Myxococcales bacterium. Taxonomy (GTDB): domain Bacteria; phylum Myxococcota; class Myxococcia; order Myxococcales; family Myxococcaceae; genus Archangium_A. The sequence goes on from VFKJ01000720.1 coordinate 137, forward strand.
GCACCTGGTCGCGGATCCGAGCGGCGATGGAGCGGACTTCGTCGAGGGTCGAGAGCACAGGGATCATGAGGTCTTTCGCTTCATCGGGTGAACCACCAGCCGACAGGGTTGAAGAGGGCGCCCACGCGGGCGAGGAACGGCGTGTGCGCGCGCAGCTCGGCCCGGGTCTTGCGGGCGAGCGCGTCTACCTGCGCGCGGCCTTCGGGGTCGTCGCGGCCCAGGCTCAAGCGCAGGTGCGCCGAGGTGAGCGGCACGAAGCTGGGCGCGCGGGCGGCCAGCCGGCGGGCGTGGCGCTCGCGGCTCTCGCCCTTGTGCCGGGCGTGGCCGTGATCCGAGAGCACGTCGAGCACGGAGCGATAGACGAGCCGGTGCGAGCCGCGCCCGAGCCGGCGGAACACCTTCACCGCAAAGGCGAGCACCAGCGCCAGACCCGTCAGGCCCAGCGCCCCGAAGCCCAGCGCCGCCCAGGGAAGCTCGAAGGGCGTGGCGTCCTCGAGCGTGCCGGGCGGATCCTTGCGGGCGAGCTCACCCAGCGCGGACTCGAGATCCTGATCGACGTGCGGCGAGGGCGGCTCGTCGGAGCGCTCGGGCATGATGTCGAAGGTCACCCAGCCGACGCCGTCGACGTAGAGCTCGGGCCAGGCGTGCGCCTCGTTGGCGAAGATGAGCACCGCGGATCCCGCGCCCCGCTGCTGCGTCTGCACGCCGTAGCCGATGGCCACGCGTGCGGGCAGCCCCTGGCTGCGCAGCAGGAACACCGCCGCGTGCGCGAAGTGAACGCAGTAGCCGCGCAGGTCTCCGAAGAGGAACTGCGCCACCGGGTCGTCGCCTTCGAGCGTCTTCACGTCGAGCGAATAGAAGCCTTCGTGCTCGAGGTACTGCTTGATGGCGAGCGCCTTCATCATGTCGTCGCCGACGAAGCGGGGATCGACGTCGCGCACGATGCGATCGGACAGCTCGAGGTAGCGGGGATCGCCGGGGAGCTCGGTGTAGTGCTTGCGCATCGGCTCGGGCCAGTCGTCGGGCATCGCGTTGCGCCCGAGCAGGCGCTCCACCGAACGGGTGAGGAAGAGCGAGTCGACGTCGTAGGCCGCCACGAAGCGGCGCGGGTTGGGGTTGGCGAGCGGAGAGAGCTGCTCGGGGAACCCGACGCCGAAGAGCTGCGCGTGATCGGCCAGGAGGAACATCGAGGTATGAAGCCGGCGATGAAACGCCTCGACCTGCGGCAGCGTGACCTTCACCGGTGAGCCCGCGGGGAAGCGCGTCGGCACGTCGGTGTCGAAGGCGCCCGAGCCGTCTTCCACCAGGCGATCGCCCGTGAGCTTCGAGCGCACCGCCTGGCGGAAGTAGAGGGCGTCGTTGTCAGGCAGGTCATCGTGGAGCACGGCCACCGCGATGGGCTCGGGGGGCTTGCGGTTCTTGCTGCCGCCGCCGTTGTCCTTGTCCTTGTCCTTTCGTTCTCGTTGCTGCGCACGCCGAGCTCATCGGCCTTGGGCACCTCGAGGCGCGGTTGTTCTCCCAGCAGCAGCACGAGGATTCCGCCGAGAAAGAGCAGGACCATCGCCAGCAACCTGCGCGCGCGGCTGACCCGCAGCAGGAGCAGCGCGGACAACGCCATGGCCGCGACGCCGAGCACCGCGAGCACGGGCTCCGGCTCGACGCCGTGCGACCACGCCCAGTCGCTCAGGAAGCGCGGCTGGTGAATGCGCATGTGCCGGTGGTCCGCGAAGGAATGCGCGACCGCGAAGATGACGATGCCCAGCTCGATCACCGAGAAGGCGCGCCAGCGCGACGAGCACAGCCGCAGCGCGAGGAAGAAGCCGAAGGAGGTGAAGCCGAGCACCACCGCGTCGGCCATCATCAGCGTGAACCAGGGCGGCAGGAACGACGCGAAGGACGAGAGGAACCACGAGACGAGCTCGCCACCCAGCGCGAGGCCGAAACCCACGGCGATCCAGCTGACGATGCGGACCCGCGCGCCCTCGAGGCGATGCGCGAGCAGGGTGGCGCCGAGGGTCCCGGCGACGGCCGCGATCAGGCCCGGCGGCGTGGCGATCGACCAGAACGCCAGCACCACCGCCCCGCTGAGGAGCAGGGCCTTGAGCACGGTCACCCTGCCCGAGTCGCGAATCCTGTCTCCCTCTCCCCGCGGGGGAGAGGGTCGGGGAGAGGGCCTCACGACAATTGCCCCGTCGAGCGATGCAGCACCTTCACCGGCAGACCGTCTGCTTCGAGCGCGGCGCGAAGTTTCTTCA
>VFKJ01000906.1 GCA_009885595.1 Myxococcales bacterium
GCGGATCAGTTCGGCGCGGCCAGCAGCGCGGCGGTCAGCTGGACTGTGAGTGGCGGCGGCACCATCGATGGCACCGGCCGCTTCACCGCGGGGCAGACCGTCGGGGGGCCGCACACCGTCACCGCCACCGCGGGGGGCCGCACCGGGACCGCGCAGGTGAGCGTGTCGACCGTCACCCCGCCGCTACTGACGGTGCTGCTGACCGCGCCACAGGACGGAGCGCAGGTCTCCGGCAGGGTGGCGCTCTCGGCCAGCACCAGCGACGACGCCCGGGTGTCGTTCGTGGTCTTCCTGGTGGACGGGGTGGACTCGACGCGCAGCTTCGCGGCGCCGTGGACAGGCGAGTGGGACAGCGCCCTGGTGAGCGACGGGCTGCACCGGGTCAGCGCGCAGGCCACCGATGGCACCGGCCAAACGGTGACCTCGCCCGAGATCGAGGTGACGGTGGCCCAGGGCACCGTGCAAGAAAACCCGCTGCCTGTGGGCGGGGACCCGGAGGAGCCGGTGCTCGGCGGCTGCGGCTGCTCCAGCCCGGACATGATGCTGCTGGGCCTGCTCTCCGCCCTGCTGCTGAGGCGGAGGCGCTGATCGCAGCTGGACGTGATCAGTTGGGGTTGTTCTTCTGTTCTTACACCCGCGGCAGTTGCGGGATTCGCTCGAAATCAGCGTCGCGAGTGAAGAGCGTGGCGTGGTGTTGGAGCACCAGGGCGGCGATCCACACGTCGTTGATCGGGATCGGCGTGCCCTGCGTCTTGAGCTGCAGCTTCAGCTCCGCATAGCGAGCGGCCGTCTCTTCATCGCAGGAAAGGACCTCGACCCGCGCCCGATCGAGGAAGCGCACCAGGTTCGCCTCGTTCTCGCGTCCTTTGGTTCCGTTCAGGAAGCCGAAGCGGAGCTCGGCCAGGACGGGCACCGGCATCAAGAGCCGCTCCGCTGTTCGCGCCAGCCGAACCGCGCTTGGCTCGCCGTCCATCATCAGCCGGTACGCGTTGGTGTCGATCGCGAGCTTCACGCCCAGTCCCGGGGGTCGACCTTGCGTTGCTCGGCGAGCGCCTTGTCGACGGCTTTGTCGTGCACCCAGGACCCGAAGAGGTCGTCCAGATCGTCGTGAGCGCGGGGCTCGCCTCTTTCACCGGCTTCGGCCTCGAGCGTCTGAACGAGGAGCGTGTTCAGGCTCACCCCTCGCTCCACGGCCTTCTTGCGCAGCGCTCGGTGGACCCGGGGCGGGACATTCCGGATGGTGTACTGATGTGCTTTCGCCGCCATGCCTGCATGCTTGCTGAAGAATGCAGGCATCGTCAAGACGTGCCGGACCCGCACACCCATTCGGAGACGCCTGATCAGCCTGTCGCCCTCTCCGCTGCGGGGGTGAGGGGCGAACCCTCTTCTGGCGCGCACCCGCCGGCGCAGTCTGCCGGGCACGGCCCCGAGTTCCCCACGCTGACGTAGTGGGCGGGCTTGGGCCGCGCGCAGGCCACCTCCCCCACCTTGCGCGTGGTGGCCGCCTGGCGCTGCTTGAGGAAGGGCACGGCCTGTCCGCCCGCGCCGACCGCCCGCGCGATCCGCTGGCCGCTCAGCCCCAGCCCGCGCGCGAATCGCCACGCGGTCTGCAGGTACGGCTCCCACACCGAGCCCTCGTGCAGGTCGTGCAAGAGCGAATCGAACACCGCGGTCATGCGCTGCCGCCACGCGGGGTCGAAGTACACGCTCTTATCGGCCCACTGGTGGCAGTACCGGCACTTCTCGCAGTCCACCGCCTCGCAGCCCTGCTTCTCGAAGCGGTCCAGGAAGCCATCGAGGGCGCGGTTGTCGACGTACACCGGGTTGTCGCCCTCGCGCGGGTACAGCATCGACAGGGTCTTCCCGAACTCCACCACCTGGGAGAAGCGCAGCAGGTTCACCTCGGTGGGCTTGAGGAAGTACTTCGCCATGCGCTTGACGGAGAAGGCCTCTTCGTCGCGCTTCTTCATCACCGACTTCGGGTACGAATAGTTCTGCACCAGGTCGAGCAGGTTCCCGTCGTAGCGCTCGTTGGCGTAGGCGCGCACGCGCAGCGCCAGCAACTCGGTCGGAGTGTTGCGCTCGACGATCTTGAAGTTGGTGTAGCCGAGCTTGCGATACCGCGGCAGATCCTCAGGGCGGATCCAGTTGGCGCGCAGGTAATTGACCGGCTCCTCGAGCCGATACGCATTGCAATACACAGAACAATAATCGAGCGGGAAGTTCTGGGCGCCCTTGCGTGAGGCATTGGACAGCAGCACCGCGTGGTTGCTGGCGATGGCGCAGTCCTGCCGGCACCAGTTGTTCACGATGAGCGAGAGGTCGACCTTCACCGACTCGCGCATCGCCTGCAGCACCTCGAACTCGCGGTGCACGGTGGTCTCGGACACCACGATGCAGTCGGCGCCGTTGTCTTCCCAGAAGCGGGCCTTGCGCGGGTTGTCGGTCTCGCGGTGCGACGAAACGCGCACGCCGAAGTGGGGGTAGCGCTGTTTGATCAGGCGCAGGAAGAACAGGTTCCCCACGGTGATGGTGTCGACCTTCACCTCGCTGAGCCAGTCGAGGATCTTCCGCAGCTCGCGCTGGCCCTGGGTGGTGAACTCGAGGTTGTTCATGCTCGAGGAGTTGAGGAGGTAGTTGAACTCCACCCCGCGCTCGTGGGCGCGCCGCACGGTCTTCTCGAGCTCGGGCTTGCCCACCGAGGGCAGGTAGAACGACGGCCGGCCGCCGCCGAAGAAGTCCGAGGTCAGCTTGCCGAACACCTCGTAGACGGGTTGATCCGCCACGCTGTCGAGCAGGGCGTCGTCGAAGTTGCACGCCAGCGAGAAGCGCACCGGGCGTTCGTGCACGGGCAGCGAGTTGATGGACGAAGAGGGAAAACGGGTCATCGGTGTTCCTTTACGGCGTGGTGGGAGCGCGGGCATCGAGGCCATGGAGCGGGCGTTCCAGGGCGGCGAGGAAGGCGTCGAAGGCCTTGAAGTCGAGCTGCTGCTGGGCGTCGGAGCGGGCGATGCCGGGTCGCGGGTGGACCTCGAGCATCACGCCCTGCGCGCCGGCGGCGAGCGCGGCCCTGCCCAGGGGGGCGAGGATGTCGCGGCGGCCGGCGGCGTGGCTGACGTCGGCGAGCACGGGCAGCGGGGTGAGCTGGCGAAGCAGCGCGATGGCCGAGGTGTCGAAGGTGTTGCGGGTCTGCTTCTCGAAGGTGCGCACGCCGCGCTCGCACAGCGCCACGTGGGGGTTGCCGTGGCTGACGATGTACTCGGCGGCGTTGAGCAGCTCGTCGAGGGTGGCGGCCATGCCGCGCTTGAGCAGCACGGGGCGCTTCGCCTTGCCGAGCTCCTTGAGCAGCTCGAAGTTCTGCATGTTGCGCGCGCCGACCTGCAGCAGGTCCGCTTCGCCCGCGAACTCGAGGTGGCGCGGGTCGACCACCTCGGTGACGCAGGCCATGCCGTATTCGCGGGCGGCTTTGACGAGCAGCGCGAGGCCTTCTTTCCCCAGGCCCTGGAACTCGTACGGAGAGGTGCGCGGCTTCCACGCGCCGCCCCGCAGGAAGCGAACGCCGCGGGAGGCGAGGAACTTCGCGGTGGCGAAGATCTGCTCCTCGTCTTCCACCGAGCAGGGACCGGCGACCAGCACCGGGCCTTCCCCCAGCCGGTGGGCGCCGACGGCGAAGGAGCGATCGGCCTCGCCCGGCTTGCGGTGCACGAGCAGCGATCGGCGCTCGGTGCCTTCGAGGTGCTCGACGGTGGCGCGGGCGACTTCCGAGAAGAGGTGCGCCACGGCGGCGCTGGGAAACGGGCCGGGGTTCGCCTGGACGAGCGCGGCGATCATCTCGAGCTCGCGTTCGGGATCGTAGACGGGCTGGCCGAGCAGTCGTTTCTGGTCGCGGATTTTTCGCGCGACCTCGATGCGACGATTGAGGAGCGCGAGCAGCTCGAGGTTGAGGACGTCGATCTGTGCGCGCAGTGGGGCGAGGGTGTTCACGAGGGCGCGCAGCGTCGATGGCGCGCGGGCAGCGCCGCCGTGATCACCGTCAACTGTGACAGCCGTCAGCGTTTTCTCCCTCTCTCCCGAAGGGGGAGAGGGTCGGGGAGAGGGGAAGTCAGTGCCGCGGGCTCTGGATCACGTCGAGCTTGAGCACGAGGGCGAACCGCTCTGCGGCGATCTCGCGCGAGGTGCGGAAGCCGAGGGCGCGGAAGGCGGGCAGCGGCGGGCACCAGCCGATGAGCGCGTGCATCATGAGGAAGGCGAGCTGGCTGGCGGTGACCCAGCGCCAGCCGCGGAACTTCTGGGAGAGGGCGAAGGTGGTGCCGCCGAGGACGGCGAAGTTGGCCATCAGGGCGCGGTCGACGCTCCACTCGCGATCGAGCTCGTGCAGGCGGGCGATCACCGCGTCGCGGCCGGCGGCGACGGTGGTGTCGACGTGGTGCATGGTCTGCTCGGCGATCTTCTCGTTCATGCGGCTGGAGGTGCGATCGCGCACGCGGTCACGGCGGGCGCCGGCGACGTCGGGGACCCCGGTCAGGTAGTTGGTGTTCATGACTGGGGGTGAAGCAACTCGCAGTCCAAGCCACCGCTCACCACGAGCGAAGTCGAGGGGCCACCCGATCTCGCTGTGGCAATCCTGCAGCTACTCCGGGTCGTCGCCGAGCAGCGTGCCCACCTGGATCTCGATGGAGTCGAACGGCTCCGCGCGACCACTCCTGCCCGCCTCGCCTCATCCCGAGGCGAGAACCCAAACCACCGGTCTGCCATGCTGCGCGGGGTGAACCGGGTTCTCCTCGTGCTGCTCCTGGTGACTGGCTGTCGCACGGCGCCGCCCGCAGCGGAGCCGAACCGCACGCGCCTGCCGCCCCCGTACGACTGGAGGAAAGACGGCGGCCTCATGCAGGGCGCGGCCGACGAGCGGTGCCGCAAGGAGCTGCCCGATTGCCCGCGCCCCTTCGCCACCTACACGATGCCGCCCAGTCCGTGCGCGGGCCGCGGCACGCGCTGCCTGGAGATGCCCGAGCGCGACGCTGGACGCTGGAGCTGCGGGTGTGACGCCTGCACTTCACCCAGCGACTGCAAGCCAGGCGAGCACTGCGGCACCAGCGCGGTCGACCCCTGCTCTCCCGAGCGCCTGCCGCTGCGTTGCCTGGCCGGGCCGCCTCCTCCTGCGGAAAGTCCCTGCCTGGAACCGCCCAGTGCGCGGGGACTCTGACTTTCTCCCTCTCCCCTACTAGCGGAGGTGCTCGAGGATCCAGATGGCCTCGACGGGGGTGCTGCAGGTCTGGAAGGCGCTGGCGTGATGGGCCGGCACGCGGCTGACGTTCTCGGTGCCGGCCAGCGTGGCGAGCTTGAGCAGCGAGAGCGCGTCATCGAAGCAGCGCGGGTCGTCGAGCAGGTCGACCTCGGCGAAGAGGCGCCGCACGGTTCTCACCTCGCGGGTCGGCAATACCTGTTTGCCACTCGAGTCGGTCCAGTCGCCCGGGTCGTCTTCCCATCGAAACGAGATGCCCCGCGCGAGCAGGTGCTTCCACAATTCGGCCGCGTCGTTGCGGGTGCGAATGGTCTCGGGAAGCTTCGGTACGTTCATTTCGCCCATGAGAAGCGGAGTACCAGAGGGGTACGACAAGTGACCTCGGTGGCAGACCGTGACGTCAGAGGTCACATTCACTCGCGGCCTTGGTGTTGGTTTCCGGTCCCGCCGCGACTCGCCTGGTAGCCTGGTCTAGTGGCAACCACCCGCCGCCCTGTCCCCGGTATTTACGACTCACCAATCACCACGGACCTTGCGAGCGCCTTGTCCAACGTCGAGTCGCAGCTCAAGGAACTCGAGGACCTCGAGCCATCCGAAGCACCACGTGCCCTCGCTCAGTTGCTGCAGAACCGACTCGTCCACGCCTTCTCCTCTTTCTCGACCTCGAAGGACGACTCGCTCGAAAAGCAAGTCGACCTCGCCAATCGCGTCCTGCATCTCCTCGAGCTCCACGCCCCTGAGAGTGGTGCGGATGACAGGGTGAGCAGTCCAGGGCAGCGGCTACTGGCGGTTCGCATTCCCGCGCCAGGGTTGGGAGCACCGGTCTCGCCCATCCGTCCGCACATTCCCCTGGCGACCAGCGACCTGATCGTCAATGGCCACCATGACATCGCGCTCGGCCCGGAGGTCAAGCGAGAGCTCGCCTCTGCAGACCGCGTCGACCTGCTCTGCTCCTTCCTCAAGTGGAGCGGCTTTCGCCTCATGCAGGAAGAACTCGCGCGACTGGTCGAGCGCCGCCCGGGTTCGCTCAGGGTGCTGACGACCGCGTACATGAGCGCGACCGATCGCCGCGCGCTCGATGCCTTGAAGGAGCTGGGCGCCGAGGTGCGCGTCTCTTACGACACCACGCGCACTCGTCTTCACGCGAAGGCCTGGCTCTTCCACCGAGACTCCGGCTTCTCTACCGGTTGCATCGGAAGCTCCAACCTGTCCGCGGCTGCAATGCTGGATGGCCTCGAGTGGAACGTGCGCCTCTCGCAACAGGACAACCGGCCCATCCTCGAGAAATTCAGGAGCACCTTCGAGCAGTACTGGGCTGATCAGGAATTCCGGCCCTACGACGCAAAGGAGTTCGACGACGCGATCGCCGCGCAAGCCAATCATCAGGCCCGTCACCTGTTCGTCTTCGAGGTGTTCCCGCGGCCGCACCAGCAGGAGATCCTCGACGAGCTCGCCGCCGAACGAACGCATGGCCACTTCCGAAACCTCGTGGTGGCCGCGACGGGCACCGGCAAGACGATCGTCGCGGCGCTCGACTACAAGCGGCTGCGCGAGTCGCTCCCTCGCGATCGGCTGCTCTTCGTCGCGCATCGGAGAGAAATCCTCGAGCAGTCCCTCACCGCGTTCCAGGTCGTGCTCAAGGACGCAGCCTTCGGAGAGCTCTTCGTCGGCGAACATCGGCCTGTTCGAGGCGAGCACGTCTTCGCCAGCATCCAGTCGCTCTCCCAGGAGCGCATCGAGGCGCTCGCCCCAGATGCCTACGACGTAGTGATCGTCGACGAGTTCCACCACGCGGCGGCCGACAGCTACGAGCGCCTGCTCGCGAGGCTGAAGCCGCGCGTACTCCTCGGTCTCACCGCGACGCCAGAACGCACTGACGGAAAGAGCGTGCTGCATCACTTCGGCGACCGCATCGCGTCGGAGCTGCGGCTCTGGAAGGCGCTCGACCAAGAGCTGCTCTCTCCCTTCCACTACTTCGGCGTTGGTGGCGCACCGGACCTACGGAACCTGGCCTGGGCCGCTGGCCGCTACGCGCCTGCCCAGCTCTCGAACGTCTACACGGCAAACGATGTCTTCACGCTTCGCGTCCTGCAGGAGGTCCAACGGCGGGTGAAGGACATCCAGGCGATGCGAGGGCTCGGGTTCTGCGTGGACGTCGCTCACGCGGAGTTCATGGCGCGGAAGTTCTCTGAGGCGGGCCTGCCGTCGCGCGCCGTCTCGGCAGACACCGGCAAGACTCAGCGCGAAGAGGCCCTCGCCCTGATGAGGAATGGACAGCTGCGCATGCTCTTCAGCGTCGACCTCTTCAACGAAGGTGTCGACCTCCCTGACGTGGACACCGTGCTCTTCCTCCGGCCGACGGAGAGCGCCACGGTCTTCCTTCAACAACTCGGCCGTGGCCTCAGGAAGAGTCAGCGCAAGGAATGCCTGACGGTCCTCGACTTCATTGGCAACGCGCATCGAAAGTTCC
>VFKJ01000301.1 GCA_009885595.1 Myxococcales bacterium
CCGCCCGACTCGCGGGTGTGGAAGAAGGTCTCGCGATCGACCTCCCGCGCGACGGCGTCGTGAATGATGAAGCGCGTCTCGACGCCCTTGTATTGATGCTTGAGCCAGGTATCGAGCCAGAAGCTCTCGATGCGCACGATCTCCTTCTGCTCGTCACCCATCGAGCCCGAGACGTCCATCATGTAGATGATGACCGCGTTGGTCTCGGGCAGGTTCTCCAGCTTGAAGGTGCGGTAGCGCACGTCCTGCTTGATGGGGATGATGATCGGCGCGTCGGGGTTGTAGGTCCCCATGCCGATCTGCCGCTTGAGCGCTTCCTTGAAGGTGCGCTTGAAGTGACGCAGCGACTGGGGGCCGACGGTGTTGATGCCGGTGTACTTGATGCGCGTGGTGACGATCTTCTCGCTGCCGCGGTGCTCGATGTTCGGCAGCTGCAGCTCTTCGCCGAGGATCGCCGCCAGCTCGTCGAGCGAGACGTCGACCTCGAGCACGTGCTCGCCTTCACCTTCGCCGGCCTTGCCCGAGCCGTCTCCGGGCTGCTGCGGCCCCTGGCCGATGGCGTCGCCCGGGTTGCCCTCGCCCTGGCCCACGCCGCCCTGCCGGGAGCCGTGCTTGAAGTGCGGCACGTCGATGAACGGCACGGGAATGGAGACGAACTCCTTCCCCTTCTTGCCGATCATCTCGCCCTGCTGAACGTACTTCTTGAGGTTCTGTTTGATCTTCCCGCGGACGATCGCCTTGAACCGGCTGTGATCCTGGTCGATGCGCAGGGCCACGGCGCCTTACTCCTTCGCGTCGCCGCGAGCGAAGATGCTCGCCACGAAGTTGAGGACGTCGGTGGCCGACTCTTCGTCGTACCCGAAGTTCTTGATGAGGCGCCCCTTCACCACGTCGATCTTCTCCTGGGTCTCCTTGTCGACCACCGAGCTGACGAGCGTCTTGAGCTTGATGCTGTCCTTCTGATCTTCGAACAGCTTGAGCTCGAGCGCCTTCTGCAGCCGCTCGTTGGTGCGCCAGTTGAAGACCTTGCCGTCGATCGCCAGCGCCCCGATGTAGTTCATGATCTCGCGCCGGAAGTCGTCCTTGCGGCTGTCGGGGATGTCGATCTTCTCTTCGATCGACCGCATCAAGCGCTCGTCGGGCTCCTCGTAGAGGCCCGTGTACTTGTTCTTGATCTTCTCCTTCTGCGTGTAGGCCTTCACGTTGTCGATGTAGTTGCTGCACAGCTTCGCGATGGCGTCTTCATCGGCCGAGATCGCGCGCTGCACCTCGTTCTTCACGATGTCTTCGTATTCCTGCTTCACCACGTTCAAGAGCTCGCGGTACTTCTTCCGCAGCTCTTCGCTGGCGATGAGCGAGTGCTGCTTGAGGCCGGTCTCGAGCTCGTTGAGCACCATGAACGGGTTGATGCTGCTCTCCGACTTGTCGCTCACCAGGGCGTTGCTGATCTTGTCCTGGATGTAGCGGGGGCTGATGCCCTCGAGCCCCTCGCGGGTCGACTCCTTGCGCAGCTCCTTGATGTTGTCTTCGGTGAAATTCGGCAGCGTCTTGCCGTTGTAGAGCTTGAGCTTCTGAATGACCGAGAGGTTGTGCTTCTTGGGCTCCTCGAGGCGCGTGAGCACGGCCCACATCGCCGCCATCTCCAGCGTGTGAGGCGCGATGTTCTTCCCCCGAATGCGGGTGGGGTTGAACTCCTTCTCGTAGATCTTGATCTCCTCGGACAGCTTGGTGATGTACGGGATGTCGATCTTGATGGTGCGGTCGCGCAACGCTTCCATGAACTCGTTGCTCTCGAGCTTCTTGAACTCGGGCTCGTTGGTGTGCCCGATGATCACCTCGTCGATGTCCGTCTGAGGGAACTTCTTGGGCTTGATCTTGTGCTCCTGCGTGGCGCCGAGCAGGTCGTAGAGGAACGCCACGTCGAGCTTGAGCATCTCGACGAACTCGATCACGCCGCGGTTGGCGACGCAGAACTCGCCGTCGAAGTTGAACGCGCGCGGGTCGGAGTCCGAGCCGTACTCCGCGATGCGCCGGTAGTTGATGTCGCCGGTGAGCTCGGTGGAGTCCTGGTTCTTCTCGTCCTTGGGCTGGAAGGTGCCGATGCCCACGCGATCTTTTTCGCTGAAGATCAGGCGGTGCACGCGCACGTGCTCGAACACCTTCGTCAGCTCGCCCTCGTACTTCTGCAGCAGCATCTTGAAGATGAGCCGGCACGAGGGGTTGAGCTCCCCCAGCTCGGGAATGGCGAAGCCGCTGCCGGCCGCCACCAGCTCGGGGAAGAACTTCGAGCGCGCGTCGCGCGGAATGAGCTTGAGCGGCTCCTCGTGCAGCGGCGAGAGGATTCGCCCCGAGAGCGAGGTGCCGTCGAGCAGCGTCACCTTCTCGGGGAAGTTCCACGAGTAGGTGTAGCAGGCGCCTTCCGGGACCTTCGAGTACTCCTCCACGCCCCGCTTGAGCACGCGGGCGATCGTCGACTTCGACGAACCGACCGGCCCATGCAGCAGGATGACGCGCTTCTCCGCGCCGTAGCCGTGCGCTGCCGCCTTGAAGACGTTGACCAGCTTCATCAGCGGAACGTCGAGGCCGAACACGGCATCCCGGCCGCCGTTCTTTTCGTCGCTGAAGAAGTGGTAGCGGACCAGCCGCTTCTTGTTGTCGATGTACTCCGTCTTCCCGTGGCTCAGGATCATGTCGTACACGCGCTCGTAGGCGGTGCGCGTGACCCGGGGGTTCTTTCGCACCAGCTCGAGGTACTCCTCGAAGCTGCCTTCCCAATTGAGGGTTTGGTACTCGCGTTGGTCCTGAAGCGCGGCGATCTTGGATGACCAGGTGCTGGTGGAGCTCATGTGCGGTGGGTCCCTTGCCCTTGTGCCGAAGTGATTCGGTCTCCCCCGCCGCGGGTTTGGACCGCGGGGAACTGCACGGGGCGAGGAACTGACGGAAGCTTCGCAGAGGTAATCATCTGCTGACTACGTCAGTCTGACACCCACACTGCCCGAAGGTCGTACCAGAGCACCGACGGCCGCAAACCATGCACGCGCTTCTTCGCGGCATCGAGCGACTGGCGCGAAGTCATGAAGAGATACGGCTGGTCGGCATAGAGCTGGGCGTGCAGCCTCTGCTCGAGCTGGTGGCGCTTCGCGTCGTCGAACTCGCCGCGGACCTGCTCGATCAACCGGTCCACGTCGGGGTTCGCGTACCCGATCCAGTTCGAGCCTCCATCAATCTGACTGGAGTGGAACATGGGGAAGAGGTCCTGCTCCCGGTCGAACTCCGTCCACAGCCGGCTCACCACGTCGAAGTCACGCCTGGCGACCCGCGCGGACAACGACGAGGTCTCCACCTTCTCGAGCTGCACCTCGATGCCCACGGGCTCGAGCTGCTCCTGGAGCATCGGCACCAGCTTGCCCAGCCGCACCTGCGTCGAGGGCAGCAGGAAGCTGAAGCGCAGCGGAAGGCCGTCTCGCTCGAGCACGCCGTCGTCGTCGCTGTCCTTGAAGCCCGCGTCAGCCAGCAGCGCGCGCGCGGTCTCGGGCGAGAAAGGCAGCGGCTGGACCCCGCGGTCGCAAGAGTCGCCGGTCCTCAGGTACGGGCAGGTCGTCGGCAGCTCGAGGTCGAGATCCACCACCTTCGAGATCAACTTCGCGTCGTACAGGTGGGCCAGCGCGCGCCGCACCCTGACGTCCGCGAAGAAGGGGCGCGCCTCGTTCCAAGCGATGTACGAGTAGCTGTTGTCGAGGCTCTTGATGCGATTCCAGTCGCGCCTGGCCCACGCGGTCTGCGGCTGGGCGGTCTCGAGGCTCTTCCACAGCGCAGGGGTGAGGTTCGTCATCAGATCGAACTCGCCGCGCTCGAACATCGCGCCCGCCGCCGTGTGATCCTTCACGAAGCGAAAGACGATGCGGTCGAGCCAGGCCGCTCCGCCGGGCCTTCGCTTCAGGGTCAGGGTCTGCCCGCGCTCCCACTTCTCGATCACGAAGGGACCCGTGCCGATGGGCTTGATGCCCTTCCAGTCTCCGGCGAGCTCCTTCGTCGAAAGAATGGGCACCCGCGCGAGCGCGCGCAACGCGAACGGCGAAGGCTTGCTCCACCGCAGCTCGACCCGCTCCGCGTCGAGGGCTTTCCAGCTGGTCAAGGCGGAGATCTCGCCCCGCAGCGCGCCGGTCTCGCGCTTGGGATCCATCACGGCGTCGAGCGTCGCGATCACGTCAGCCGAGGTGAGCTTCGAGCCGTCGGAGAAGCTGACGCCCCTGCGCAGGGTGAAGGTGCTCACCGCATGGTCGGGGCTCTGGGTCCATTCCGACGCGAGCTCCGGCTTCAGCGCCGCCTCGGTCGCCGAGGCAGACAACAACGTCTGCGTCACCAACCGGTTCGTCATGCGCGAGACCCACGCGTCGCGGCAGCCGTCGGCGAGCTGATTCAGACAACCGGGCTCGCTCATCACCCGCACCACCAGCGTGCCGCCATCACGCGGCGCCTCGCGGTCGGGCGGGAGCCGGCCCTCGAGCCAATCAGCCGTCGCGACCGGTGGCACGACCACGGCAGCGTCCGCCCCGCTCGAGGAGCGGCAGCCGGCCAGCGAGAGGAAGGCGAGGAGAAGGGAGAGGCGCACCAGGGCGATGCTAGCGCCCCCGGCCTCGACTCAGATGATGTTCAGATCGCGCGGCGCGTTGACCGCCATGACGAACTTGGGGAACTGGTTCTCGGGCATCGAGCGCAGCACTCCGTACGGATCGCGGAAGTAAACCCGCTCATCCTTCACCCGCTCGAAGGTCACCGCGTGGTTGAAGTCGCCCTGGTCGATCTGGAGGATGACCGGGCGATTCTGGGCGCCCTTGCTGTCGTAGCTCCTCAGGTTCTCCAGCGCCTTCGCGCCCTCGGCCTCCGTGAGGAAGTTCCTCGACTCGTAGTTGACCCCGAACAACTGGCGGAGCACCTGCGTCTGCTGCGCCGGCTTGAGGCCGCGCTGCTCTGCCCCGGTGCTCGCGTTCACCGACTTGCCCGCGTAGGGATCGAACTGGGCGTCGCGCCCGTTGCCGAACTCCATCGCCGCGGTCTGGAAGATCGCGGCGCTCACCGAGCGGCCATCGCGCGCGCCCGCGTCGCCCGCTTCGACCTCGAGGTACGAGCCGCCGCGCATCTGGGCGCGGCCATCAGGTCCCGAGAGGTCCGCCAGCAGGCGCAGGTATTCGGCGGGCTCATCGGCGACCAACTCGAACTGCATCGAGGTGACCGTGCAGGTGGGAGCGTCGCCCTGGTCGATCCGGTTGGGGTTGACGATGTCGCGCAGGCAGGCGTTGAGCAACTCGGCCTTGGTGGTGTCGCTGGCGAGCTTGGGGTTGAGCGGCTGCCCCGCCAGCCGGGCGAGGTTGGCCAGCGCCGTGGCGCCCTTGCCGTCGACGGCCGTGAGCACCTCTTTGCTCTTCTCGAGCAGCGCGCCCATGAGGGTCGCGGTCTCCTTGCTGCTGCCGCGGAGAAGGGTGTCGACCTGGCCGAGCTGGGTCTTCGAGAGCCCCATCGACTTCGCGAACGCCGCGACCTGCGCGGGCACGCTGGCGCTCCCCTTGAGGAAGCTGGGGGTCTCCAGCCGCGAGTAGATCGCGTTACGCAGCGCGAGGCTGTCGGCGGTGTCGTTGCGGCCGACCAGCGAGTCCAGAATCGCCTCGTAGTTGCCACCGACGCCATCGTCCGCCACGCCGCCGGTGCGGCCCACGCCGTCATCCGCCACGCCGCCCGTGGTCTTGCGACCTACGCCGTCGTCCGCCACGCCGCCCGTGGTCTTGCGACCTACGCCGTCGTCCGCCACGCCGTACAGGAGGCTGCGCCCCACGC
>VFKJ01001115.1 GCA_009885595.1 Myxococcales bacterium
ACCCTCTCCCCGCTGCCGCAGGGAGAGGGAGCACTTTCAGGACAGGGCTGTGCGCGGGGCCGCCGTGGACAGGCGGGTCGCCCGATGAGGCGACTCCTCCCCCTGCTCCTCGCGCTCAGCTCGCTCGCCTTCGGCTTCGGCGCAGCGGCCTGGCTCTCCTCCGAGGCGCGCGCCGCCGTCGAACAGCTGCTGCTCGAGCAGGTGCGCGGCGCCGGCGCGGTGGTGCAGGCGCTTCAGCCCGACAGCCTCGCCGACGGCCGCGCGCTCTCGCGGCTGCGCGCCAGCGGCGACTTCGACGAGGTCTCCCTGGTGGAAGGCCAGCAGGTGCTCGCCGACGGCGCCGGTGCAGCGCCGCACGGCATCGACCTGCTGCGCTTCGACGCCCTGAAGCTCGCGGGCGCGCAGTCGGGCACCGCGGCGGTGTCGCTCGACTACGAGGTCGGCGGGCTGCCCTTCGCGGTCGGCTACTTCCCGGTGCCGGGAAATCGCGCGCTGGTGGTGGAGGCGGGCAGCCGCTTCGCCGAGCCCGCCCGCCGCGTCGAGCGCGCGCGCCTCACCGCGTTCGCCTCGAGCTTCGTCGCGGCGCTGGCGCTGTTCTTGATGGCGCTCGCCTGGAGCCGCCTGGAGACCCGCTGGCGTGCCGCGGCGGCGCAGGCAGCCTTCGCCCAGGCGCTGCAGCGGTTCGCGGCCATGGCCGCGCATGAGATTCGCAATCCGCTCGCGACCATTCGTGGGCTGCTCGAGCTCTACCGCGAGCGCCGCGGCGAGGCGCTGGGTGACGACGGGGTGCGGGTGGTGAAGGAGGTGCTCACCGAGGTCGAGCGGCTCCGGGGTGTCACGGGCGATCTCCTCGACCTCTCCTCCGAGCGCCCCCTCAACACCTCTGCGCAGCCGCTGGAGGAGGTGGCGAGAGAGGCCGCCCTCTCGGTGCAGGCGAGCTTTCCTTCGCTGGTGGTGCGCGTGGCCGAGACCCGCACGCTCGTGGAGGCGGATCCACTCCGGTTGCGCCAGGTGCTGACCAACCTGCTGCGCAACGCCGCCCAGGCCCGCGCCGATGCCACCGTGCAGCTCGAAGTGAAACGCTCAGGGGCGATGATCAGCGCGCGCGTGCACGACGACGGGCCGGGTATTTCCGCCGCGCAGCAGGCGCAGCTGTTTCAGCCCTTCGCCAGTCAGAAGAACGAGGGGCATGGCCTGGGCCTCGCGCTCTCGCAGCGGCTGGTGGAGCGCATGGGGGGGACCCTCACCCACGTGCCTGCGGCGCGCGGCGCCTGTTTTGAGCTGCGGCTGCCCCCGGCGAACTGACTGCCGCAAAGGCGTTCGACCCCTCTCCCCGACCCTCTCCCCCTTCAGGGGAGAGGGAGACAGGAGTGGAAGTTCGCGGTTGGATGCGCCCCGACTCCATGGCTTCCATCCTCCTCGCCGACGACGAAGTGAAGCTGGGCGGCGTGCTCGCCGAGGCGCTCTCTGGTTCGGGCCACGCCGTCACCCGCGTCACCGGCGGCCGCGCCGCCCTGGTCGAGCTCGCCGCGAAGACCTTCGACGTGGTGGTGACCGACCTGCGCATGCCCGAGGTCGACGGCCTTTCGGTGCTCGCGGAGGCCCGGAAGAAGCTGCCTCCCCCCGCGGTGCTGGTGATGACCGCCTTCGGCAGCACCGAGTCGGCCGTCGACGCCATGAAGGCGGGCGCCGCCGACTACCTCGTCAAACCCTTCGCCCTCGACGAGTTCCGCCTGCGGGTGGGCCGCGCCGCCGACGCCCAGGCCTCCCAGCAACGGGAGCACCGGCTGCTCGGCCAGCTCACGCCCGCCCTCGTCGCCCACAGCCCGAAGATGCGCGCGGTGCTCGACGCCGTGCTCAAGGTCGCGCCCACCGACGCCAGCGTGCTGCTGCGCGGAGAGAGTGGCACCGGCAAGAGCCAGCTGGCCCGCTGGCTCCACTTCAAGAGCAGGCAGGCCCGCGCCGCCTTCGTCGAGGTGCACTGCGCCGCGCTCTCCGCCGGGGTGCTGGAGAGCGAGCTGTTCGGCCACGCCCGCGGCGCCTTCACCGGCGCCACCACCGCGCGCGAAGGCCACCTGCTGGCCGCCGACGGGGGCACGCTCTTCCTCGACGAGATAGGCGAGGTACCCGAGAGCGTGCAGGTGAAGCTGCTGCGCTTCCTGCAGCAGAAGGAAGTGGTGCCGGTGGGCGAGACGCGCCCCCGCACCGTCGACGCCCGGGTGGTGTCCGCCACCAACAAGGACCTCGGCAAAGCGGTGAAGGAAGGCCGCTTCCGCGAAGACTTCTTCTACCGGCTCGACGTGTTCTCCATCGCCGTGCCCCCGCTGCGCGAGCGGCGCGAAGACGTGCTGCCGCTCGCCGAGGCCTGGCTGGCGCGCCGCGGTCTTCCCGCCGACAAGCTCGACCCCGGAGCGCGCCAGGCCCTGCTCGCCCGTGACTGGCCGGGCAACGTGCGCGAGCTCGAGAACGCGCTGGAGCGCGCCGTGATCCTCGCAGGCGACGGCGAAATCACCGAGGCCTGGTTTGCCCCCCCGGCCCGCTCCGCGGCGCGCGACGACGTGTCGGGCCTGCTCTCCGAGGGCTTCAACCTCGACGAGTTCGAGCTGCGGCTGCTGCGCGCCGCCCTCGAGCGCACCGGCGACAACAAGGCCGCCGCCGCCCGCCTGCTCGGCATCACCCGCCGCCGCCTCTACTCCCGGCTGGAGACCCTCTCCAAGGGCGCCCCGGACGACGGGTGACCCCGGGTCGATCCCTGCCTGGTGACGGGGTATAGGGAGCCCCATGTCCGTTCCCGCCGTCGCGTCCGTTGCTGCGTTGCCTCGCTGATGTCCGCGGTCGCGACCTTCATGCTCTCCCTGCTCGGCCGACAGCACCAACTGCTGGGCAGGCAGTTCTTCGAGCGCTATTCCTCGGACTGGCTGGTGTGGGAGCCCGGGCCTTCCCGGCCCTCGCGCATTCTCACCAGCAACAGCGACACCACCTTGAACCCCTCGGGGCCCGAGGTGCACCTGCCCGAAGGCGAAGACGCCCTCTGCTTCGAGCTCAAGCGCTCCCGCGGTGCTGCGCTGGCCGTGGGCCGCGCCACCGAGAACGACGTCGTGCTCAACGATCTCACCATCTCGCGCGAGCAGCTCGTGCTGCACCACGGCGACCAGGGCTGGCAGGTGCGGGGCCACGGCTCGGGGGTGTGCGTCGACGGCGCGGCGGCGGGCGGGGCAGCCGTGCTGCTGCGCAACGGCGCGGTCATCACCGCCGGCAATGCCCGCCTCACCTTCTACTCGGCGGAAGGCTTTCCCCTGCGGCTCGAGCAGGAGAACCTGAAGCGACGTCGCTGAAGGCCCGCGCTGCGAGCCTGCGGAGCTCCGC
>VFKJ01000700.1 GCA_009885595.1 Myxococcales bacterium
CGCTTCTGACCGCCGCTTCCCCCTCGTGGGAGGCGGCGGTTTTCTTTTGGACGAATTGACGCGGGGGCCTGCGCAGCCCCGCCAGGTGCGTCAAAACCCCCTCAGTTCGTCCCCGTGTTTCCGCGCACTTGACGCGCCACGGTAATAGGCACGGCCCGTGCTCGTCTGGTGTTCGGGTGGCAGACAGCGATCAGCCGCTCTATGGGAATCGGTGAGGCGTTTGGGTGTTGAGCCGGCCGGGTGCACGCAGCCAAAGGCGCTGCGAAAGGGAGTTTCCAGATGTTCGGGTTGTCACGCAGCAACCAGAGTCGTACCCACTTCGAGACGCTGCTCACGCCGTGGCTCGATCCGCTCTACGCGTCGGCGCTGCGGCTGACCCGGAACGAGCGCAACGCCGAAGACCTGGTGCAGGACACGGTGATGCGCGCGTGGCGCTTCTTCGAGAAGTTCGAGCAGGGCACCAACTTCCGGGCGTGGATCTTCAAGATCCTCACCAACACCTTCATCAACAGCTACCGGCGCAACACCCGCGAGCGCTCGCTGCAGGACGAGTCGGAGCGCCAGTCGGTCGAGGCCCGCTTCTTCAGCGCCGAGCTGACCGAGCAGACGCAGAACCCCGAAGACTTCCTCCTCAACCGCGTGATGAGCCAGGACGTGCTGGTGGCGATCGACACCCTCTCGATCGACTTCCGCATGGTGGTGATCCTCGCCGACCTGCAGGAGTTCTCGTACAAGGAGATCGCCGACATCCTCGACATTCCCGTCGGCACCGTGATGAGCCGCCTGTTTCGCGGCCGTAAACAGCTGCAGAAGCTCTTGTTGGCCCGCGAAGGCACCTCGGCCCCGACCATTGACTTGAATGCGTTCAGAGAGCGGAAGAAGCTCGCGTGACGGAGTGTTCCCAGCCACACGCATGAACTGTCGCGACCTCGAAACCCAGCTGACTCCCTACCTCGATGGCGAGCTGATCGCCGAGGCCCGGGTCGAGGTCGAAGCGCACCTGGCCACCTGCCCCACCTGCCCCCGTCACGTCGAGGTCGAACGCCACAACCTCTCGGCGATCCGCGAGGCGGCCAGGGCCGGCAGCCCCACGGCCCCTGCCGCCCTCAAGGCGCGCCTGTTCGAGAACGTCGCCCGCGACTCGAACAGCCAGCGCCGCCTCGGGGTGCTCCGGGTGGTCGCCGTGGCCGCCACCGTCACCTTCGCGGTGGGCCTGGGGCACCACGAGTACCGCAGCCACCAGCGGCGCCTCTACGAGCAGGACGCCGCCCTGCGCCACGCCCGCCAGTTCCCCCTGGAGATCGAGCAGCCCCCCGACGCCATCGAGCGCTGGTTCGGCGGCAAGCTCGATCACCCGGTGAACCTGCCCCGCTTCCCCCACGCGACCGCCACCGGCGCCCGGCTGCTGCAGGTGCGCGACAAGCCCGCCGCGTACATCCGCTACGACTCCCCGCGCCCGATGGGCCTGTTCGTCTTCGGCGACGATCACGATCTCGACGTCGGCCCGATCGCCGAGGTCAACTCCAATCACGGCTACAACGTCGTCAGCTGGCGCGAAGGCGACGTCGTCTACCAGCTCGTCACCGATCTCGACGAGCAGGACATTCGCGATCTGATGCCCTCGCCCCAGGGTGGAGAGAGCTTCCCTTCCCGGCCCCCGCCGGTGGAGGTCAGGCCTGCTTCCCTCCAACAGTAGCCGCCCCCATCCGCCGTCTCGGTGGTGCCTCTCCCCTCAGGTTCGTTGACCCCCTCGGGTGCGGGAACTAGCCTTCAGCAACTCATGTCGAACTCAGTCTTGATCGTGGAGAAGGACCTCGCGTTGATGAAGGAACTCCGCGAGGGGTTGGTGGGCCGGGGCTTCGAGGTCGACGAGACCACCGATGGCAAAGGCGCGCCCGAGCTCATTCGAAGGAAGAAGCCCGGCTGCGTGGTGCTCGCGGTGGACCTCGATGCGGGCCAGAACGGCTACATCATCTGCAAGAAGCTCAAGAGCGACGACGACCTCAAGGGCGTGCCGATCATCATCATCGGTGACCCCAAGGGCTTCGGTCAGCACCAGAAGCTCAAGACGCGCGCCGAGGAATACCTGGGCAAGCCGCTGACCGCCCCGGCGCTGGTCGATGGCGTGGGCAAGCTGATCGGCTTCCCCGAGCCGCCCGCGGTGGCGGAAGAGGAAGGGTTCGACCCCGGCTCGCTGCTCGACTCAAGCGACGCTGACCTGGCCCTCGACGCGCCGGCCGAGGACGGCGGCAACGCCGAAGCCGACCTCGCGATGGTCGACTCGATGTTCGACGAGAAGCCCTCCGAGCCGCCCCCCGTCGAGGTCGAGGAAGAGATCAGCCTCAGCACCTCCGAGCCGGAGGAAGGGGACTACCCGGCGGAGAAGACGGTGGTGGGCTTCATGCCGCCCGGCCCGCCCCCGCCCGCGCGCTCCGCGCCCGCCTTCAGCTCGGCGCCCTCGAGCGTCGACAGCGCCGAGGCCCGCGACATGCGGTCCAAGGTGACCGAGCTGACCGGCGCCCTGGAGGAAGCCAAGAGCCGCACCGAGGAGCTCGAAGCGAAGGTGCGCGAGCTCGAGGGGGACCTCGAGACCAGGAACACCGAGCTCGAGACCGCCCGCGCCGCCCCCGGCAAGAGCGACAGCAAAGACGTGTTCGCGCTGCGCGACGCCGCGAACAAGAAGGACAAGGAGATCCTCCGGCTCAAGAACGAGCTCAACGCCAAGGAGCAGGAGGTCCTCGAGCTGCACGAGAAGGAAAA
>VFKJ01000357.1 GCA_009885595.1 Myxococcales bacterium
CCCGGCCCCCGGCATGGCGTTGGG
Organism: Myxococcales bacterium; assembly: GCA_009885595.1. Classification (GTDB taxonomy): domain Bacteria; phylum Myxococcota; class Myxococcia; order Myxococcales; family Myxococcaceae; genus Archangium_A. Next base: position 25 of record VFKJ01000357.1, read on the forward strand.
ACGGGTGTCGTCGGCCTCGTGCGCGAACACCGTCTCGACGAGCTGGGCGATCTCGCGGGTACCGGCCGGCTCACCCGTCGAGCGGATGAAGGCCTCGAGCTCGGCCTGCAGCTCGACGCACGAGGGGTAGCGCTTCTCGCGATCCTTCTCCAGGCACCTGCCGACGATCGCCTCGAGCGCGGGCGGGCAATCAGGCCGGTACACCGTCGGCTTCTCGAGCGGCTTCTGGCTCATGATCGCCTGAATGATGCTGACCTCGCTGGTCGCATCGAACGGCATGCCGCCGGTCACCAGCTCGTAGAACACGATGCCCAGGGCGAAGAGATCGGCGCGGCGATCGAGCGGCTCGCGAGCGAGCTGCTCGGGGGGCATGTACGCCATCTTCCCCTTGATCATCCCCGACTTGGTCAGGTGGGGCTGCGACGAGGCCTTGGCGATGCCGAAGTCGACGACCTTCACCGAGCCGTTGCGCGCGACCAGGATGTTGTCGGGGCTGATGTCGCGGTGAACGAGGTTCAAGAACTGGCCCTGCTCGTCGCGCAGCTCGTGGGCGAAGTGCAGCCCTTCCGCGGCGAGCGCGATCATGCGGGCCGCCAGCGCGAACGAGAGCGGCCCCTGCTGCCTGCGCGTGGCCTGGTTGAGCACCCGCAGGTCCGCCCCGTCGATGAACTCCATCGCGAGGTAGTACTGGCCGTCGCTCTCACCGAAGTCGAAGATCTGCACCAGGTTCGGGTGATTGAGCACGGCGGCCAGCCGCGCTTCGCCCAGGAACATCTCGATGAAGCGCGGGTCGTCGTTGAAGTGCGGAAGAATGCGCTTCACCACGCAGGTCTTGGCGAACCCCATCGGACCGTCGGCGCGCGCGAGGAAGACCTCGGCCATACCGCCCGTCGCGAGCTTCCTGATCAGCGTGTACTTACCGAGCTTCGTGGTCACGGGTGGGGCGCCCACAATCCCACACGTGGGGGCCGCTCAAAAGAACAAGGGCCCGGTCCCCGTCGCCAGCCTTGGGCTCGGCCGGTGCCGCAGCGCAGTTTCCTAACCTTCTTCGCGGCTTGCTTCAGGCACCATCAAAGGAGGGCCCCATGAACTGCCCTGCATGTGGTGCGTCGAATATTCCGTCGGCATCTCGCTGCGCCTGTGGCGAGGTATTCGTCTTCTGGCGGTATCTGATTGGGGGGCTCGGGGGCTTCCTCTTGCCCTACATCCTCGTCGTCGAGGCCAAGAGGCTCGGCCTGACGAGCGAGATCTGGTGGGAGCTCCTCAAGGGCGTCGCGCAGCTTTCGCTGGGGGCCGCTCTCGGCTGTTGGGTGAAGTTGTTGGACCCTCGCCCTCGAGAGGGTTGCGGAGCGAACAGCGGGACAAGCATCCACTGCACGGACTTCTCCGGCACGGGCTCAGACTGTTCGAGCGACAGCGCCTCGGACTCTTGCGGCGGCGACTTTGGCGGCGGCGATTGCGGGGGAGGCGACTGATGAGCGACTCCGACAATCGGCTTGGGGACAAGGAGCAGGGGTTCTCGTTGCTGTTCTCGAGCATCGGAATGACGCTCGGTCCTTCCGCCTTCGGCTACGGCTCTGACGACTGGAGCTACCAGCGCATCGCCCTCGGCACCCTCATCGGAGGCGTCGGCTACCTGGCCGGCTCCGCACTGGGTCGTTGGCTCGACGCGCACGCGCGACGTTGACGCGGGATTGAGGGCGGACAAAGAACAAGGGCCCGGTCCCCCGACCGAGCCCTTGCGGTGCTGCTGCTGCGACGACAGTTGCTGTCAGGCCGCCTTGACGTTCTGCGCCTGAAGACCCTTCGGACCCTTGGTCAGCTCGAACACGACCTTCTGCCCTTCAGCGAGAGTGCGGAATCCGTCCATCTGGATCGAGGTGTGGTGGCAAAAGACGTCTTCGCCTCCGCCGTCCTGCACGATGAAACCAAAGCCCTTCGAGTCGTTGAACCACTTCACAGTACCAGTTGCCATGCGTCGCTCTTTCTTAAGTACCCGTCCGTAAGAACACCGACGGGACCCCCCGCACTTCCAAAGCCGGAAGGCAGAGCGAGACTTAGCTGCATCGATTTCCCGCTGACAATGGCCCCCCCGATGATCAGGACCAATGCCGCCAACGTGTGTCAGACCTCCATCAGGATTCGCTCGGGCGCTTCCAGACAATCCTTGATGCGCACGAGGAACTGCACGGCTTCGCGGCCATCGATGAGGCGGTGATCGTACGAGAGCGCGAGGTACATCATGGGCCGCGCGACGATCTGGCCCTCGCGCACCACCGCGCGTTCCTGAATGTTGTGCATCCCGAGGATGCCGGTCTGCGGCGGGTTCAGGATGGGCGTCGAGAGCATCGAGCCGAAGATGCCGCCGTTGCTGATGGTGAAGGTGCCGCCCTGGAGATCGCTGAGCTGCAGCTTGTCTGCCTTCGCCCGCACGCCGAAGTCGGCGATCGTCTTCTCCAGCTCGGCCATCGACTTCTGATCAGCGTCGCGGATCACCGGCACCACCAGGCCGCGGTTGCCTGACACCGCCACCCCGACGTCGTAGTAGTGGTGGAAGACCACCTCGTCACCCTCGAGGAAGGCGTTGACCGCGGGGAAGGTGCGCAGCGCCTCGAGGGCGGCCTTCACGAAGAAGCTCATGAAGCCCAGCTTCACGCCGTGCTTCTTCTCGAAGCGCTCGCCGAACTCCTTGCGCAGGCGCATCACGTTGCCCATGTCGACCTCGTTGAAGGTCGTGAGGATGGCGGCCGTGGACTGCGCCTGCAGCAGCCGCTCGGCCACCCGCTTGCGCAGTGGGGTCATCTTGACCCGCTCTTCGCCCCGGGGGCCGGTGGGGGTGTTCAGCGGCGTGGAGGCGGGCTTCGCGGAAGCGCCTTCCGCGGCCTTGAGCACGTCTTCCTTCATCACCCGGCCCTGCACGCCCGAGCCCTGGATGCGGCTGGGATCGAGGCCCTTGTCGGCGGCCACCGCGCGCGCCACCGGCGTGATGGAAGGACCGTTGCCGCTCGACGGCGCGGGCGCAGGCACGGCGGCGACCGGGGCCGGGGCGGCTTTCGGCGCTGCGGCGACGGACTTCGACGAGTCGATGGTGCCCAGCACGTCGCCGATCTTCACCTTCGCGCCCTCGGCGACGGTGAGGCTCTCGATCACCCCGGCGCTGGCCGCCTGCACGTCGATGGTGACCTTGTCGGTCTCCAGCACGGCGATCGGCTCGTCGATGGCCACCGCGTCACCGACCTTCTTGTGGAACTTGCCGATGACGGCTTCGGTGATCGACTCGCCCAGCGTGGGAACCTTGATCTCGACTGATGACATGGTGCGGTGACGCCTTTCAGGACAACAGAGCTTCGTCGACGAGCAGGTTCTGCTCGTACTTGTGCGAGGAGGAGAACCCGGTGGCGGGGCTGGCGCTCTCGGGGCGCCCCACGTACTTGAACTTCGGAGCGCGCGGCAGCTCGGCGATCATCCCCATCAAAGGCTCGAGCAGGTAGCGCCAGGCGCCGGCGTTCTTCGGCTCCTCCTGCACCCAGAAGAGCTCCTCGAGCGCGGGGTAGCCGTGCAGCACGGCCTTCAGCTCGGCCTCGGGGAGCGGGTAGAGCTGCTCGAGCCGCACGATCGCCACGTGGTGCGCCTTCGACCTGGTGCGCTGCTCAAGGAGATCGAAGTACACCTTGCCGCTGCACAAGAGCAGGCGCGTCACCGCAGCCGGCTCGACGCTGGCCTGCGTCTCGGGGATCACCCGCAGGAAGGTGCCTTCGGTGAAGGCGCTCCAGGGGCTGGAGGCCTCGGCCAGGCGCAGCAGGCTCTTGGGGGTCATCACCACCAGCGGCTTGCGAATGGAGCGCAGCACCTGCCGGCGCAGCAGGTGGAAGATCTGCGCGGAGTTGGTCGGGTAGCAGACCTGGATGTTGTCTTCGGCGGCGAGCTCGAGGAACCGCTCGAGGCGCGCGCTGCTGTGCTCGGGGCCCGCGCCCTCGTAGCCGTGGGGCAGGAGCAGGGTGAGCGCGCTCATGCGCTTCCACTTGTCTTCGCTGGCCGCCAGGAACTGATCGATCAGCACCTGCGCGTTGTTGGCGAAGTCACCGAACTGCGCTTCCCAGGCGATCAGCGCCTCGGGGCAGTCGAGCGAGTAGCCGTACTCGAAGGCCATGCAGGCCATCTCGGACAGCGGGCTGTTCACCACGGTGGCGCGCGCGCCGCCCAGCTCGCCCAGGGGGAACGCGGTCTTCCCGGTCTTCTGATCGTGCAGCACCGCCTGGCGGTGCGCGAAGGTGCCGCGCTCGGTGTCCTGCCCGGTGAGGCGAAGGCGGAAGCCCTCGGCGAGCAGGGTGGCGTAGGCGAGGTTCTCAGCGGTGCCCCAGTCGAGCGGCTCCTCTTCCTTGAGCATGCGTTTCCGCTTGTCGATCACGCCCTTCTGCACGTTGGGGTGCAGGGTGAACCCCTCGGGGGTCTTCGCCAGCGGCTCGAGCAGCGCCTTGAGCCTTTCGAGCGGAAGGCCGGTGGTGACCTGCGCGGTGTCGCGATCGGCGCCGCCGTTGTAGCGGGCCCACACGCCGTTCAAGTGATCGGGATCCTTCACCAGGCTCTGGCTGCGCGACCTGGCGAACGCCTCGGCGTAGGCGGCGGCGCTGGCCTCGTGCAGCTTCTGCGACTCGGCGGCGCTGATGCGGTTCTTCGCGGCGAGCTCTTCGGCGTAGTGCGCGCGCACCGTCTTCCGCTGGGTGATCAGCTCGTACATCTTGGGCTGGGTGAAGCGGGGCTCGTCGCCTTCGTTGTGGCCGTACTTGCGGTAGCAGACGAGATCGATCACCACGTCGGTGTTGAACTTCTGGCGGTACTCCGTGGCGACGCGCATCACGTGCACGCACGCTTCCGGATCGTCTCCGTTCACGTGGAAGATCGGGATGTCGAGCATCTGCGCCTGACCGGTGCAGTAGAGCGGGGTGCGGCCCTGCGCGGCCTCGGTGGTGTAGCCAATCTGGTTGTTGATGATGAGGTGAATGGTGCCGCCGGTGTCGTAGTCGGCCAGCCCCCCCAGGTTGAGCGTCTCTGCCACCAGGCCCTGGCCGGAGAAGGCGGCGTCGCCATGGATCACGAAGGGCACCACGCTCTGCCTGGCGGCGAGCCCACCGCCCATGCGGTCCTGCTTGGCGCGCACCCGGCCCTCGACCACCGGGTGCACGAAGCCCAGGTGCGAGGGGTTGAAGGCCATGGTGAGGTGCACGGTCTTGCCGGCGTGCGTGGTGAGGTCCTTCGAGTACCCCATGTGGTACTTCACGTCGTGACGGTTCAAGTACTGCTTGGGGTCCGTGGGGCCGGCGATCTCGCTGAAGATCTCCTCGGCCGGCTTGCCCATGATGTTGGTGAGCACGTTGAGGCGGCCGCGGTGGGCCATGCCGAAGCAGACCTCCTTGATGCCCAAGGACCCGCCCAGCTCGAGGAATTCCTGGATCATCGCCAGCTGCACCTCGCCGCCCTCGGCGGAGAAGCGCTTCTGGCCCTGGAACTTCGCGTGAATGGTGGTCTCGAAGGTCTCCGCGTCGGTGAGCTTCTCGAGGATGCGCGTCTGCTCTTCGAGGGTGAAGTCCGTGGTGTTCTCGGTCGACTCCATCCGGTGCATCAGCCAGCGGCGCCGGTTGCTGTCGTACATCTGGATGAACTCCACCCCGATGTGCTGAGCGTAGGTGCGGCGCACGCGCTCCAGCACGCGCTTGAGGGGCACCCGCGGCTCGCTGAAGGTGTCGAGCGGGGAGACCAGCGCGTCGAGCTCCTGCGCGCTGAAGTGGTTCTTCGAGGCGAGGCCCACGTCAGCGACGTGCTCGAGCTGCGCGCGCGGGGTGCCGAGCGGGTCGAGCTGGGCCAGCAGGTGACCGCGCAGGCGAAAGGCGATGATCGTCTGGTCGACCTTCGACTGCAGGGTCATGTCGTCGGTGGACTTCGCCGAGCCGTTGACGGCGCCGTTGAGGCGCCTGGGGGCGGGAAGCGTCAGGCCGTCGATGATGAGGGGTTTTCCTTCGCGCTGGAGCGTGCTGAAGAGCTCTCTCCAGCTGGTCTCGACGCTGGTGGGGTCGGCCAGAAAACGGGAGTACAGCGCCTCGATGAAATCGATGTTCGCGCCGGTGAGGAAGGAGTCGGACAGAGTCGACATGGCTGGATTCTCTTATTCGGAGGCGAAGGGTCGCTCCATGATTCGTTTTTGTACTCTCGTCGCGCTGCTGGCGCCGCTGTTCGTGTGGGCGGACTCGGCGATCGATTCGCCTCCTCCCATGCCGCCGCCGTCGTCGGGCGACCTGACTCCGCCGCCGCCTCCTCCTGCGGTGAATGGCGTGCCGCACTTCTCGACGGGAGGCTTCACCTTCCAGCTTCAGTACGGGCCGGGCTTCTGGACGGTCGACACCACCAAGCTCGGCGCTGATCCGGGGAAGGACGGGCTGCTGGTGGGGGCCGAGCGCGCCGGCCTGTTTACCGGAATGTTGAACGA
>VFKJ01000525.1 GCA_009885595.1 Myxococcales bacterium
CTCCGACGCGGGTCTGCGCGACGCGGGTCTGCGCGACGCGGGTCTGCGCGACGCGGGTCTGCGCGACGCGGGATCCGGCCCGTCGGCAGACGCAGGGCAGCGGTCCGACGCGGGGCCGCCGCAGGTGGACGCGGGCCGCGGGGCCGACGGGGGCGTGGCGCTGAATCGGCCGCCGGGGGGCGAAGCGGCCTTCCTCTTCTTCCCCGCGCCGCCCAACGTGGCCGACGGCACCCTGCTCCCCCAGACCGACGCCTCGGGGCCGCGCGCCTCGATGATCAAGTACGCCGGGCAGCAGGAAGCCAACCGGGCGCGCGAGCTGGCGTCGGTGCAGCGGAGCCTGGCCGCGGTGAACGAGGCGCTCGACACCTTCTTCAAGACGAGCGGCGGAGAGGACCCCAGGGCTCAGCGTGACGAGCTGGCCAGGCTGGCCAGCGCGGGGCTCGACCAGGCGCGAATGGCCTGCCTCGCGGCGGCCGACCACGAGCGGCGGCGGCTGGCGTGGGTGGTGAAGCTCGTGCGCGACGCGGAAGCGAGCGAGGAAGAAAACCCGCTGCCCGGCGTCGACCTGGCGCTGGTGACGGCGCGGCAAGCGGCGGTTCGGGACGGCCGGGTGCGCGCCGCCATCGACGCGCGCATCAGGGGCTACCGGGGGCTGCTGATGGGCCTCGTCGCCTGGCTCGACGGAGACACGTTCCTCTCCCTCAATCAGCTGAAGGTGGCGGTGGAAGGCGTGCCCGATCTTCCGCTGGCGCACCTGTACCTGGGCTACCTCCACTACGTCCTGGAGAACGTGAAGCCGGCGCTGGCGGAGTGGGGCAGGGCGCTCGAGCTCGACCCGACGAACGAGACCATCAAGAAGCTGATCGCCGACCACATCCACGAGCTGAAACCGAAGTAGAGGAATCCAGTGCGACTGACGACTTACATCGGGCTGATCATGGGCGTGGCGGTGGTGGTCGTCGCCGTGTACGCCAAGGGCGGCGACGTTCGGCTCTTCACCAACGCGGTGGGCCTGCTGATCTCGGTGGGCGGCACCACCGCGGCCACCACCCTGTCTTCCTCGCGCGAGACCGCCGGCCAGGCGTTCGACGCCCTCAAGCGGCTCTTCTGGACTGGGATCCAGCCGCGCAAGGAGATCGCCGACGCCCTGTTGGCGATCGCCCGGCAGGCCAAGGCCGGGGGCCTGGCGTCGCTCGACGCCGACAAGCTCGCCCACAGCGATCCCTACCTCCACATGGGCGTCCAGCTGGTGGCCGACGGGGTCGAGTCCGAGCGCATCGAAGAGCTGATGCGGCTCAGCTCGGACACCTTGAGCGAGAAGCGCTCGTCGGCGGAGCGCATGTTTCGCCTGATGGGCACCTACTCGCCGATGTTCGGGTTGGTGGGCACGCTCATCGGCCTCATCTCGATGCTCAAGGATCTCACCGATCCGCGCGCCATCGGGCAGGGCATGTCGGTGGCGCTGATGGCCACCTTCTACGGGGTGCTGCTCGCGGGCCTGATCTTCCTCCCCATGGCCGGGAAGATCCGCACCCTCGATCTCGACGAGCGGATGCAGCGCGACCAGATGCTGACGGTGCTGCTCGCGGTGCGCCTCGGCCGCAGCCCCGAGTACGTGCGGGAGACCCTGCAGGCCTTCCACAAGGGCACTGCGTGAAGCCGCGGCCGCGCACCCCCCCGCCGGACGACTCGAGCCCGCTCGACGACGCGACGTGGCTGTACAGCTTCGCCGACCTGATGACCCAGCTGCTCATCTTCGCGGTGCTGATGATCACCGCCATGGGCGTCAAGCCCCTGAAGACCGCGCCTGACGCGGCGGCGCCGCCGCCCCCGTCGCCGCTGACCGCCCTGCAGCAAGAGGTGGAGCGGATGGCGAAGCAGTCGGGCCTGGGCGACGCGCTCACCGTCGATCGCTCGGCCAATCGGCTGACCATTCGCATGAAGAGCGCCATCCTCTTCGGCGAGGCGCAGGATCGCCTGACCCGCGACGCCGAGCGGGTGCTCGACGAGCTGACGCCCATCCTGGTGCGCACGAAGAACAACCTGCGCGTCGACGGGCACACCGACGACGTGGGCATCAACACCGCCGCCTTCCCCTCGAACTGGGAGCTCTCGGCCGCGAGGGCGATCTCGGTGGCGCGCTACCTCGAGGCGCGCGGGGTGGCCTCAGCGCGCTTCTCGGTGGCCGGCTTCGGCGAGTTTCACCCGATGGTGCCCAACCTCAATGCCTCCAGCCGCGCGCTCAACCGCCGGGTGGAGATCGTCGTGCTGGGGGAATGAGCTGACCCATGGCCTACACCCCGCGCCGGTCGCAGCAGCAGGACAACGAGGCGGAAGGCAGCGCCTTCTGGCTCATCACCTACTCGGACATGACGACGCTGCTGCTGACGTTCTTCCTGCTGATGTTCTCGTTCACGGTGATGAGCGACGAGGCGCAGCACGAGCTGCTCCACCAGCTCAACCGGGTGGACGCGCCGCGCAAGGGCTCCGATCCGGTGAAGGAGAAGGCCTCGCTGGAAGCGATCGCCCGGGACATCGCCGCCCAGTTCAAGGACCGGGAGGTCTTCGTCGAGGCCACCGAGTCAGAGGTGACGGTGGGGCTGTCGAACGAGGTGACCTTCGCCTCGGGTGACGCCACCCTCTCGCCCGCCGCGCTGGAGCCCCTGGGCAAGGCGGCCACCATTCTGGCGCGGCTGCCCAACGCGATCCGGGTCGAGGGGCACACCGACGACGTCCCCATCGCCACCGCCCGCTTCCCCTCGAACTGGCACCTCTCCACCGCCCGGGCGCTGGCCGTGCTGCGCTTCCTCTCCTCCCAGGGGGTCGACCCGCACCGGCTGCAGGCGGTGGGCTACGGGGCGGTGCGGCCGCGCGTGCCCAACGAGTCAGCGCCCAGCAGGGCCGCCA
>VFKJ01000223.1 GCA_009885595.1 Myxococcales bacterium
ACCGCGAGCCCCGCGCCTGCGCTGGCGTGCACCACGTTCTTCGCGCGCAGCACCAGGCCCAGGTCGATCGGCGCCACCACGAACGCGGAGAACCCGTGGCCGTCGTAGGCGAACGCGTTCTGCGAGAAGGTCGAGCCCATCACGATGGCGCCGTAGACGCACAGCCCGCCCAGCAGCCACGCGTCGGTGGTGTCGCCCAGGAAGAAGGCGAACAGCGCCCGGCCGGACAGCAGCTTGAACAGAATGCCCAGCACGAAGGGCACCGCCACCAACAGCCGCGCGCGCGGGTTGTGCCAGAGATCGACCGCCTCCCGCACCACCAGGGTGCCGAACAGGGTCCTGGGCGCGACGAAGGGGTTGCTCGCGCGCTCCGAGGTCGAGAGCGTGCCCGCGCGGCCGGAGTTGCGGTGGAAGTCGATCAAGAGCCCCCACGCCACCACCATCGCGATGAGGGTCATCTCGATCAGCGCCATCACGTCGGCGAGCGCCCTCACGCGCTCGCCCAGCGCAGACATCCACAGCGCGTGCGCGAAGAAGCCGGTGGGGAAGCGGCCCAGCGCGCGGGTGGCGTCTTCGACGATGGTGTCCGGCACCGCCTGCACGCCGACCTTCCCGAGGTTGAACAGCCACGAGGTGTCCACCGGCGGAATGAACGAGGCCACCACCAGGGTGATGAAGAAGCCCGCGCCGATCAACTCCGCGCTGCGCTGCTGGCGCAGCACCGTGAGCACCACGTGCAGCCCCACCCGCGAGAGCGCCGCGTTGAACATCACGTAGGCCCCGAAGCCGAGCGCGATCAGCAGCGGGTCGCCCACCTCGCGAATGGTGAAGTAGCCCAGCGTCGCGCCCACCAGGGGGCCGTAGAAGACCAGGGAGCGCGGCTCGGCCAGGCTCGCCAGGGTGGAGGCGAGCATCAGGCGCAGCGAGGAGATGGGATAGGCCGAGTACCGCGAGAGCTCCGAGTGATCGTCCACGCCCGCCGAGAGCACCGGCCAGGTGACCCACACGCAGGTGGTCACGAACGAGAGCAGCCGCAGGATGAAGTCGGGCCAGATCTCCAGCTCCAGCGTCGAGGAGATGCGGATGAGCCCGAAGAAGCCCAGGCTGAGCACCACCGCCGGCGCGCTGGAGAACAGGAACGCCGCCACCGCGAGCCACCACTGCGACTTGGTGCCGCGGTTGAGGCCGATGGTGAGCCGCAGCCTCCACAGCAGCAGCAGGTGCGTGAAGAACCCCGGAGTTTTCACCGGTAGAAGCTCAGGCTCGCGTCACGCGCCACCGGGACGCCGATCAACTTCTGGAACACCTGCTCGAGCGACTCGCAGCCGTGACGCTTCTCCAGCTCGGCCACCGGCCCCTCGTCGACGATCTTCCCGGCGCGAATGACGCCCGCGTGGGTGGCGAGGCGCTCGGCGATCTCCAGCACGTGGGTGGTGAGCAGCAACGTCACCCCGCGGCGAGAGAGCTCGGACAACAGCTCGCGAATGACGCCTGCCGCCAGCACGTCGATGCCCTCGAACGGCTCGTCGAGCAGCACCAGCTCCGGTGCGTGAATGAGCGCCGCGGCGATGGCGAGCCGGCGGCGCATGCCCTTGGAGTACTCGGCCACCAGGTTGCTGCCCTTGGCGCTGAGCTCGGTCAGGCGCAGCAGCTCCTCGCAGCGCGCGGCGGCCTCGTCACCCGTCAGGCCGTGCATCCGCCCGCTGAAGACGAGGTACTGGCGCCCAGTGAGGCGCTCGAACAAGGAGAGCTCTTCGGGCACCACCCCCAGGCGGCTCTTGATCGCCAGCGGCTCCTGGAGCGCGTCGCGGCCGAGGATCCGTAAAGCGCCTCCATCAGGCCCGTAGGTGCCCGTCATCAGGGAGATGGTGGTCGACTTGCCGGCGCCGTTGGGCCCGAGGAAGGCGTAGAACGCGCCCTTCGGGATGGTCATGTCGAGACCGTCGACGGCGGTGAAGGTCCCGAAGCGTTTCAGGAGCCCTCGGGCCTCGACCGCTGCATCCACCGTCACAGCAAGCGACTGTAGCCCTGCCAGCAGAATGGCAGCAGGCCGAACTTTCAGGTACGACAGCCCGACCTGATCCCCCGTGGCCGGCGGGACAGCCCGAGGAATTCCAATGAAGAACATGAAGCACCTGTTTGCCGGTTTCATCGTCGGCATGGTGATGGCGATCGCGCCGTCCTGTGGCACCACCAAAGCCTGCAGCTCCACCACGTGTCCGACCGGTTGTTGCGACGCCAAGGGCGAGTGTCAGGCGGGGAGCTCGAACGGCGCCTGCGGCCAGCTCGGCGGGACGTGCCAGGTTTGCCAGATCGCCCAGGCGTGCAGCCTCGGCACCTGTTCCCAGACCAACGGCAACGGTGGCGGCAGCAGCAGCAACGGCGGTGGCGGCGGCACCACGGGCGGCG
>VFKJ01000660.1 GCA_009885595.1 Myxococcales bacterium
GACGCCTTGCACGTTGGCCGTCCACGCGCCGACCGGATCTCGCTCGCAGCCATCGACGTCGGTCATCGCCGCGCAGTTGATGATCACGTTGGGCCGCAGATCCTCGAGCACTTCAGTCAGCCCCACCGCGTCTCCGAGTTCCACGGAGCGGTAGGTGCCGCCCACGCCGCGTTGATGACCGCGGCCCAGGCCGAACACCTCGTGGCCACGAGAGGCGAGCAGCCGCAGCAGGCGGCCTCCGACCAGCCCGTTGACTCCGGTGACGACGGCGCGCGTCTTCATCTCAACCCTTGAGGCGCGCGGCGTACTGGGTGTCGAAGTAGCCCTGGTAGGCCCCGCTGAGGATGCGCTCCCACCAGGGCTTGTTGTCGAGGTACCACTTCACGGTATCGGCGAGCGCCTGCTCGAACACGTGGGTGGGTCCCCAGCCGAGCTCCTTGCGGCTCTTGGAGGCGTCGATGGCGTAGCGCTTGTCGTGGCCCGGGCGATCCTTGACGTACTTGATCAGGGTCTCCGGCTTACCCACCGCGGCGAGGATCGCCTTGACGATCTGAAGGTTCTGCCGTTCGGAGTTGCCGCCGATGTTGTAGCACTCGCCCTTCTTGCCCTTCTCCAGGGCGAGGGTGAGCGCGGCGCAGTGATCTTCGACGTGCAGCCAGTCGCGCACGTTGGTGCCGTCTCCGTAGACCGGCAGCGGCTTGTCATTGAGGGCATTGGCCACCATCAGCGGGATCAGCTTCTCGGGGAACTGGTACGGGCCGTAGTTGTTCGAGCAGCGCGTCACCACCACGTCGAGGCCGAAGGTGCGCTCGTAGGCGAGGGTGATCAGGTCCGCTGCCGCCTTGGAAGACGAGTAGGGCGAGGAGGGATCGAGCGGAGTGGTCTCGGTGAAGAGCCCGGTGGGGCCCAGCGAGCCGTACACCTCGTCGGTGGAGACCATCAGGAAGCGGGACAGCTTCGCGTGGCGGGCGGCCTCGAGGAGCACGTTGGTGCCCAGCACGTTGGCGACGATGAAGGCCTCGGGCCCGAGGATGGAGCGATCGACGTGGCTCTCGGCCGCCAGGTGCATGATCGAGTCGATCTTGTGCTGGAGGAGCAGGTGGTCGACCAGCTCGCGGTTGCCGATGTCGCCGCGCACGAACACGTGGTTCGGGTCGTTCTCGAGGTCTTTGAGGTTCTCGAGGTTGCCCGCGTAGGTGAGCTTGTCGAGGTTGACGATCTTCCACTGCGGTCGGTTCTTGCGCAGGTACTTCACCAGGTTGGAGCCGATGAAGCCGCAGCCCCCGGTCACGAGCACGTTCATGGGGCAGTGCGTAGCAAGGAAAGCGTTGATGGGGGCAGGGCAATTGCGTAAGCCGCGCGCACCATGAAGAAGGCACTGATCACTGGAATTACCGGCCAGGACGGCAGCTACCTGGCAGAGCTTCTCCTCGCGAAGGGCTACCAGGTCCACGGCATGGTCCGTCGATCGTCCGAAGAGAAGTTCGAGCGCATCGCGCACCTCAAGGACCAGGTGACGCTGCACCAGGGCGACCTGCTCGATCAGTTCTCCCTCGCGGGGCTGATCGAGAAGGTCGAGCCCGAAGAGATCTACAACCTCGCCGCGCAGTCGTTCGTGCCGACCAGCTGGAGCCAGCCGGTGCTCACCGGCGAGTTCACCGCGCTGGGCGTCACCAAGATGCTCGAGGCGGTGCGCCAAACCAACCCGAAGATCAAGTTCTACCAGGCGTCCTCGTCCGAGATGTTCGGGCGCGTGCTCGAGGTGCCGCAGAAGGAGACGACGCCGTTCTACCCGCGCTCTCCCTACGGCGTGGCGAAGGCCTACGGCCACTTCATCACCGTCAACTACCGCGAGTCGTTCAACCTCTACGCGGTCAGCGGGATCCTCTTCAACCACGAGTCGCCCCGCCGCGGCCTCGAGTTCATCACGCGCAAGGTCAGCTACAACGCCGCGCTGATCAAGCTGGGCCTCAAGAAGAAGCTGGGCGTGGGCAACTTGGACGCCAAGCGCGACTGGGGCTTCGCCGGGGACTACGTCGACGCGATGTGGCGCATGCTCCAGCAGGACACGCCTGACGATTACGTGGTCGCCACCCACGAGACCCACACGGTGCGCGAGCTGATTCAGATCGCCTTCGCGCGCGTGGGGCTCGACTGGGAGAAGTACGTGGAGATCGACCCCGCGTTCGTGCGCCCGGCCGAGGTCGAGCTGTTGATCGGCGACTACGACAAGGCGAAGAAGAAGCTCGGGTGGGAGCCCAAGGTGCGCTTCAAGGAGCTCGTCGAGATGATGGTCGACGCTGACGTGAAGCGGCTGGAGCAGCGCAGGCCGAACGACCCGATCTAAAGCCCGCGCCATGCGAGTTCTCATCACAGGCGCCGGTGGTTTCGTCGGCCCGTACTTGCGGCGCGCGTTGCAGGCGGCCGGTGCGGAGGTGGTCGGTCTCGGCCCTCAGCCCATCGCGGGTGAGGTGGACCTGCTCGTCGACGTCACCGACGTGAAGGCCACCGCGGACGCCGTGGCGACGGTGAAGCCCGACGCCATCGTGCACCTGGCGGGGCTCTCGTCGGTGTCGGAGTGCTCGAAGAACCCGATGAGAGCGTTCCAGATCAACTCGGGCGGCGCGCTGAGCGTGGTGGGAGCGGTGCTGGCGGCGAAGCACCCCTGCCGGTTCCTGCTGGTGAGCTCAGGCGAGGTGTACGGCGCGGCCGCGGGCTCGGGGCCGATCGACGAGACGCTGCTGCCCGATCCGATGAACGTCTACGGGGCCACCAAGCGGGCCGCGGAGATCATCGCGCTGCAGCACCGGCACCAGGGCCTCGACGTGATCATCGCCCGGCCGTTCAACCACATCGGTGCGGGGCAGACGCCCACCTTCGTGTTGCCTTCGTTCGCGCAGCAGGTGACGCGGGTGCCGCGGGGTGGCTCGGTGACGCTCGAGGTGGGCAACCTCTCGGCGGTGCGCGACTTCAGCCACGTCGAGGACATCGTGCAGGCGTACCGGCTGCTGCTGGAGAAGGGGAAGACCGGCGAGGTCTACAACCTGGGCTCCGGCGTCGGGCGCTCGATCGACTCGATCGACCGGCCCACGCCCGAGCCCAAATTGTAGACCTCGCCGCCCTTCCCCTTCTCCAGCAGCAGC
>VFKJ01000024.1 GCA_009885595.1 Myxococcales bacterium
CCGCGCCGCCCGTGGTCGCCCAGCCCACCCCGAAACCCAAGCCGGTGGCGCCAGTCGAGCCCGAGGCCCCCAGCCAGCCCGAAGCCGAACCCGAAGCCGATGCAGCGGAGGAGACCCAGCCATGAACGACACCAGCAAGCGGTTTGGCCTCATGGGCGTGACGCTCGCGATTCCGGCGATCCTGGTGGTGGCCTGGGCGAGCTCGGCGCAGACGCGGCTCGAGGAGACCTCGAGCGCCGCGAAGGACGTCGCCATCGCCAGCGTCACCGACGACAGCTACTGCACGCCGCAGCTCAAGGCGATCATCCGCCGGGTCGCCGGCGCCTGCGGGCTCATCGAGGGGGGTGGTGGCCGCGGCTGCCAGCCGATGGAAGCCAAGAAGGTCGCCGCGCTCTCGGGTGACGACTTCAACGCGCTGTTCAAGCCGCTGAGCAAGCGCGCGCACATCATCCAGTTCGACGCGAGCAAGACCGAGCTCGACGCCGAGGGCGCGACGGCCATCGAGAAGGCCTGGAGCGACCAACGCGGCGCCAGCTTCTTCTTCGTCGTCTCGCGCGCGAGCACCGACGGCGCGTCGGAGATGAACGAGACGCTCAGCCGCGATCGCGCCAAGGGCGTGCTCACCCACCTGCAGGAGAAGTTCAAGGACGAGGACCTCAAGAACCAGGTCGGCCTGCTCTGGCTGGGCGAGCAGTACGCGCAGCTCGGCGACGAGTTCTGCTCGTGGAACCGCTCGCGCAGCGCCCAGTGCACCCCGGTGGAGATCAACCGCAGCGCCTTCGTCGCGTGGATCGACTGTGCGATCTGAGCGCGCGCTGTTGGCCCTCGGGGTGCTGGTGCTCGGCTGCGACGAGAAGCCCGCAGGCCCCGCGCCCTCGCGCTTCGCCTCGGTGAAGAAGACCACCCAGGCCAGCTCGACCGCGTTTTGCGACCAGAGCTACCCGGGCTCGGGCGAGGGCTCGAAGAAGTTCTCGGCCCCCGCCCTGCGCGACTTCGGCCCCAGGGCCCCGGCCCAGGCCGGGTGGACGTGGCTCAACGTCTGGGCCACCTGGTGCAAGCCGTGCGTGGAAGAGATGGGTGTGCTCAACCGCTGGCGCGACGCGTTCACCAAAGACGGCGTGCCGGTGCACTTCGAGCTGCTCAGCATCGACGAGACCAGCGCGCAGCCCGCCCTCGAGGAATGGAGCGCGAAGAACCTGCCCGGACCCATCGAGTGGATCCGCTCGGAGCAGGACTTCGGGCCCTTCCTCGACTCGCTCAGCGTCGAGCGCACCGCGGCGATTCCGATTCACGTGTTGATCGACCCCAGGGGCATGGTGCGCTGCGTGCGCGTGGGCGCCATTCACGAGCAGAACTACGGCGCGGTGAAGAGCCTCATCGCGGGCTGACGCCTCCCTCACGCACCTTTCACTCTCGCCCCAGTGAGGCGCGCTTGCGCAGGCGCACGTTGAGCAGGGGAGGCGGGTCCTTCTCCAGCAGCCACAGGCAGAGGTTGATCAAGCTGGCGTTGAAGAAGAGCAGGTACAGGCCCACGCCCGACATCACGTGCGAGAGCGCGGCCATCACCATCCACGCCAGGATGCCCATGGCGGCGTACTGCCAGGTGCGCCGGAAGAACATCAGCCCGCCCAGGCCGATCTCCACCCCGCCCGCGATCCACACCATCCAGACCGGCAGGCCGATGTGCTCGAAGTAGCCCTCCACCGACGAGAGGCCGAGGAGCTTCGTCACCCCGGTCGCCAGGAAGAGGACGCCCATCCCGCGCGCCACCAGCCGCATGCCGCGTGTCATCGGTTCTGGGGCTTCGGCTGCCATGGGGCGCACTCCTTCACGAGAGAAGGAGGTAGCAATCAGCGCGCCGCGGACCTCACCCGGCGTCGGGGGCCGGCGCCGCGGCGGGCGGCTCTTCGTCGATCAGCGGATCAGCCAGGTCGTCCGACTGGGCGAACTTCTTCGCCAGGGCAGGCACCGTGGCGTCGTCGACCTTGAGCAGCAGCATCACCGCGTCCTTCGCGCGCGACTTCAGCGTGGCGTCGTTGAGCGCGTCTCCGGCGGCGTACAGCGCCACGTGCACCTCGGGGTCGAACGGGTTGACCGCGAGCGCGTCGAGGTAGGCCTTCCTGGCGGCGTCGTACCGCTTCGCGCGCAGGTGAATGCGGCCCAGGTGCACGTTGGTCGACGCGCTGCCCGGGTGCGTCCTGAGGCTGCCCTCGAGCACCGCCGCGGCCTGGTCGAACTTGCGCAGCTCGAGCAGCGCCAGGGCGTACTTGTTCGACACCGACTCGTACCTGTCGCCCACCACCTTGTACGCGCGGCCGTACGCCTCGGTGGCGGCGCCCATGCGCTTGCGCTCGCGGAAGAGCTCGCCCAGGTGCGCGGCGCGCCGGGCGTCGGTCTCGGTCACCTCGTCGAAGTCACCGAAGCTCACCTCGCGGCCCTTCTTCGGCTTCTTCTGGCCGCCCGACTCCACCAGCTGCTTCTTCTCGTTGCTCGACTGGGGCAGCAGGTCCTTCGGGTACGGCTGCTTCTTGAGCGACGCCATCCACGCCTTCTCGAAGTCGGGCCACTTGCGCCGGGTCACCAGCTCGATGGCCGCCTTGTCGCTCACGCCCCTGGACATCGCGTCGAGCAGGCGCTCCAGCGGCTGCGGGCCGCCTTCCTGGTCCACCAGCTTGATGGCGAAGAACACCTCGGCGAACGCGGTGGCCGCGTCTTCCGCGGTGGGGAGCAGCGCCATCGACGGGTGCATCTTCTCGAAGGGCACCAGCTGGTTCTTCTTCACCCGGCTGCCCAGCAGCGCCAGCGTGGGGGGCGTCATCGCGCCGCCCGCGGGCCCGCGCCAGCGCGACTCCAGGTACTTCGCCAGGCCCTCGTGCATCCAGATGGGCACGGTGTTGCGGCTCTTGCGGCTGACCACCAGGTGCACGTACTCGTGCGCGACGGTGTCGAGCCAGTCGTAGCCGGTGACCACCGCCTTGGGGCTGGTCACCATCAGCTTGTTGAACTTGCAGATGGCGATGGTGCCGGTGGTGCGAATCGCTTCCTTGCTCAGCGTCGACACCTTCGCCAGCTCGCCCCCCGAGGAGACGATCTCCACCCGGATCTTTCCCGGCGGCGCGTAGCCCAGGTCCTTCTCCAGGGCGGTGCGGACGGCTTCCAGGGCGTCGAGCGCCCAGGGCACCAGCAGGGAGTCCTTCCCCTTCGGGTAGAGGAAGATGAAGTGCGCGCTCTCGGCGCGCTCGAAGCCACCGACGATGGCCTCGGTGTCCTTGGCCAGGCGCACCCAGCTGCCCGGCTTGTCGGTGAGCCCGGCCTTCAGCAGCAGCCGCTGGGCGTCGGCGTAGCGGCCCTCTTCGAAGGCGATGCGGCCCTGGTAGTACGCGAGCGGCTCGAGGTCCGCGGGCGCGAGCTTCTCCAGCGCGGCGAGCTCCACCTTGGCGTTCTCGAGGTCCCAGTCTTCCAGGTTTTGATCGAGGTTCTGAATGCGCGCCTTCGCCTCGCCCTTGAGCTCGGGGAGATCCGATGGATCCTCCTGCGCGAAGGCGGGCAGCGACAGCAGGCCCAGCAGCAGCAGCCGGCCGAACCAGGGCGGAGTCGAGGGGCTCACTTCACCAGCTCCTCGTAGTACTTCTTGTTCTGGTCCCTGTAGCGATCGGGCGCGCCCTGCTTCATCGCGTCCATCACGTCCTTGCGGAACTCGCGCGAGCCGGCGGTGGGGTCTTC
>VFKJ01001180.1 GCA_009885595.1 Myxococcales bacterium
GCGCACGGTTCGGCTCGAAGTCGACGGCGCGGCGGTGGTGCTCGCCGATTCCTCGCGCATCGAGCGGGTCCTGGAGAACCTGATGAGCAACGCCTTCCGGTACTCGCCCGCGCAGCATCCGGTCGCCGTGCGGAGCGAGCCGAGCGGGCAGGAGTTCGCCGTCACCGTGGCCGACCGCGGCATCGGCATTCCCGCTGAGGAGCTGGCAAGGCTCTTCCAGCCCTTCTACCGAGCGAGCACCGCTCAATCCATCGATGGGCTCGGTCTGGGCCTCTACAACAGCCGCCTCATCCTCGAAAGCCATGGAGGGCGGATCTGGGCCAGCAGCGAGCAGGGGAAGGGCAGCGTCTTCGGGATCGCGCTGCCCGCGGCAGGCGAAGAGGCGGCCTGAAGGCACCTCGACACGGCGAAGGACCTCGCCCCGGCGCGAAGGACGTCGTCAGCGGGGCCTCCGCAGCGTGCAAAACCCCGCTCAGTGCGGAGTCGGCGCCTGGCCCGCCGCTGTTGGAGCGGCGGTGGGGGGCGGAGGCGGCTCTTCGGCCACGAGGTGGTCCGAGCGGGTGTCGATGAAGAGCTGCTCGACCAGCAGCTCGCCCTTCGCGATGCGCTCGGCGATGAGCGGCCGCTTCAGGAATTCCGCCACCCGCGCGGCGCGCTCGTTCACCGCGGCCGACAGCCTGGGGAACTGCTCGCGCTTCTCCGGGTCGGCGGCCACCTGCTCGGCGGCGCAGTCCGTGTGGCGCGTGAGCACCAGCACCTTGACGCCGTTGAGCACCGCGAGCTCGAGCATCTCCTGCTCCTCCGGGCCCAGCACCGAGCCGGCGGTGCGCACCACGTAGTAGTAGCGGCGCGTGTCGCCCGCGAGCTCGCTGGTGTCGATGCGGGCGTCCATGCACACCAGCAGCGCCACCAGCGGGTGCTCGGTCGAGCGGGGGAACTGCTCGCGCACCTTCGCCGAGAGGTCGTTCTGCTGCTTGAACTCGGCCCACACCTCCTGGGGCGTGAGCTGCGGCTTCTCCAGGTCGAAGTTGTGCAGCGGGTCTTGCAGGCGGAAGCCCGCGTTCACCAGCGCTCCGCCCATCACGAACTGGGTGCGCGGGCTGACCGTCATCACCCCCAGCAGCAATAACGCCAGTCCTGCGAGCCCTGCGGCGATGATCAGCACACGCTTCATGGCCCGTTCCCTTCCCGTAACCTCGCCCCAGAGTACCAGCCGGTGGAAGCCACGCACCCCGTGGTTCGACTGGGTGATGAAGACGCGCAAGCGGCACTCATAAGCTCCGACCGGGGCGAGCGGGACCAGTCAGGCGTTCGGCGACCCCGCTGGCGATGGAATGCGGCGCGGCAGGTGGACGGTGAAGATCGAGCCCTCACCCAGCGTGGACTTCGCCTCCACGGTGCCGCCGTGGTGAGAGGCCAGCTGGGCGACGATCCACAACCCCAGGCCGAACCCGCGAAAGTCGTCCGACGGGCGCGCGCGGTTGAAGCGCTCGAAGATGCGGGGCAGCGCCTCGGGCGCGATGCCCGGCCCGTGATCCTTCACGAAGAGCGAGACCTGCTCGCCCTGGCCGCGCACCAGCAGCTCCACCGGGCCCGGCGCGTAGCGGCGCGCGTTGTCCAGCAGGTTGGTGATCAGCTGCTCCAGCCGGGCGCGGTCCCAGCTGCCGTGAGTGTCGCCGTCGGTGGTGATGGTCAGCGGGTAGGGCGTCGCCGTGCCCTCGGAGGGCCGCAGCGCCACCTCGCGCACCAGCTGCTCCAGCGCGAACTCGGTGGGCTCGAGCTGCAGCTGCGACGAGGTCAGCCGCGAGACGTCGAGCAGGTACTCGGCCAGCCGCCCCAGGCGCTCGACGCTGGCGCGCACCTGGCCCAGGTACTTGAGAGCGTGCGCTGCGGGGTCGGTGATGAGCTCGGGCTTGTCCCAGCTCTTGATGGCGTTGCGCACCTGGAACTTGAGCGCGGTGATGGGCGTGCGCAGCTCGTGCGAGCCGACCGCGATGAAGTCTTCGCGCGCGACGACCGCTTCCTGCAGCGTGCGCTCGGCGCGCTTGAGCACCGAGACGTCGTGCAGGCTCACCAGCACCGTCTCGGTGTTGCCGTGCTGCGCGGGCAGCCGCTCCGAGAAGGCCGCCACCGCCCCCTCCCCGCCCGGGCCGCGGAAGCTGATCACCTCGCCCTCCAGCCGCTCCCCGCGGGCCGCCCGCAGCGTCGGCAGCTGGTCCTCCCGCAGGGGCTCTCCTTCCCCGGTGGTGAGCACCCAGTCCTTCTGCGAGGCGAAGGCGAACACCCCGCCCGCGAGCGCCCGCGCCGCGTGGTTGGCGAAGCGGCACCCGGTGGCCATGGGGTCGAGCAGCACCAGCGGGGTGGGCAGCGCGTCGAGGATCGCCTCCAGCCACCGCTGCTGGCTCAGGGCCGCTTCCTTCTCCCGCTCCAGCAGCTTGCGCGCGTGCTCGCGGGCCTCGTTCTGGCGCAACATCTCGCCCACCCGGCGCACCTCGGCCGTCTTCTGGGCGAGGTCGACGAACACCGCCACCTTGCTGCGGAGAATCGACGGCTCGATGGGCTTGACCAGGTAGTCGACCGCGCCCACCTCGTAGGCCTGGAAGCGCGGCAGCCGCCCCTCGTCGATGCCGGTGAGGAAGATGATGGGGGTGCGCGACGAGCGCTCACGCTCCCGAATGAGCCGGGCGCACTCGAAGCCGTCCATCTCCGGCATCTTGACGTCGAGGAGGATCGCCGCGAAGTCGTGCGTCAACACCAGCCGCAGGGCGTCGCGCGCCGAGGTGCCCTTGAAGACGTTCTGCCCCAGCCCCTCGAGCACCGACTCGGCGGCCTTCAGGCTGCCCTCGTCGTCGTCGACGAGGAGGATGTTCACCTTGTCCATCACGCCACCGCCGCCGCTGCGCTGGGAAGGCCACCCAGCGCCGGAGCGCGGGGCGCGAGCCAGACGCGCAACACCGAGACGAGCTTGTCCACGTTGACGGGCTTGGCGATGTAGTCCGAGGCGCCAGCCGCCAGGCACTTCTCGCGATCGCCCTTCATCGCCTTGGCGGTGAGCGCCACCACCGGCAGGTCAGCCCACTCGGGCCGCGCGCGAATGGCCTGGGTCGCCTGGTAGCCGTCCATCTTCGGCATCATCACGTCCATCAAGACGAGGTCCACCGCGGGGTTCGCCTCGAGGCGCTGCAGCCCCTCGGCCGCGCTCTCCGCGTTCACCACGCGAATGTCGTGGTGCTCGAGCGCCGCGGTGAGCGCGAAGATGTTCCGCACGTCGTCGTCGATCACCAACACCGTGCGCCCCGCCAGCTGGGGATCGGTCGCCAGCGCCAGCCGCACCAGCGACTGCTGGGGGAAGGGCAACGAGCTCAAGGGGCGGTGAAGGAACCGGGTCAAGAGCTCGATCAGCCGCTCCGGCGAGCGCGCGAAGCCCGCCACCCAACCGGGCTGCGGCTTCATCGCCCAGCGCCACTCCTCGGCCGGGTCTTCGCTGCTGGAGAAGAACGCCACCCGAGGGCGGTGCTCCGGCGAAAGGCCCTGCTCGGTGAGCGCGCGCAGCTGCGCCCTCGCGCTCAGCTCCGAGCCGTCGAGGGTGATCACCAGGCAGTCGTAGCGGGAACGCTCGCAGCGCTCCCGCACCTCTTCCAGCGTGTGCACCAACTCCACCGTGGTGGCGGGCTCGGTCAACAGTCCCTTGAGCCCCGCGGTGTCCTGACGCTGGGGGTCGAGCACCAGCACCGAGCGCGTCGCCTCCACCGGGGGCGCCGCCAGCCTCGAGAGCACCTCGGCCACGCCCGCGGCGCCGGACTCCACCAGCGAGACCGCGCCCGCGCACAGCAGGCGGGAGCGCTCCTCGTCCGTCACCTGGCCCATCAGCCAGCACGGCAGGTGACGCACGGTGAGATCGCGCTTGAGCCGATCGAGGGCGATCCACCCGTCGCGGCTGGGCAGCGAGAGATCGATCGCCACCCCGACGATCTCCGGGCGGCGCGCCGCCTCGATGACGCCGTCGACGTTATCGAGCACCTGCAGCCCCAGCCCCTGCTCCCGGGCGAGGTCACGCCAGGCGGCCGCTTCTTCGGCGCGCTCGGTCACCACCAGCAGCGCCCGGCTCCCGGGCTCCAGGGTGACCCTTCGCAGCCCGTCGAAGGGCCGGCTGGGCGGCTCTTCCTTGCGCGGGCCGTTGAGCCTGGGCTGCGAGGGCGTCGCGCCCAGGGTGCGCTCCTGCCGGGAGCGGCCCAGGTACCGCTCCGCGAGGTAGAGCGTAAAGGTGCTGCCCCGGCCCGGCTCGCTCTCCACGGCCAGTTCCCCGCCCAGCACCTGCGCCAGCTCGCGGCTGATCGACAGGCCCAGGCCGGTGCCGCCGTAGCGCCGGCTGGTGGTGCCGTCGGCCTGCTGGAA
>VFKJ01000940.1 GCA_009885595.1 Myxococcales bacterium
CCATCGATCGTTTCGTGGGGCAGGCGCTCGGGCAGGAAGCGCTCGTCACCCGCACGAACGGTCCCGCGCCGGGCGCCGCGCGTACGATGCTGCGTTGAGCTCCGCCGGCCCCTCGACACCCAGCGGCGCGCGTCGCGCTGCTCGCGGGGTTACCGGCGCGAGCTGTGAGGCTGCCAGGCCACCGCGCTGCCGCGCACCACGCCGCGCGCGAGCGCCTGACCCTGGCGGTCGAGCAGCAGCACCTGCGCGCCGCCGACCTGGACGATCTGCGCCTGCCAGGTGAGCTGCCCGTCGATGGCGCTGGGCGCGATCTCCGCGCGCCCGAGGTGGCGCCCCTTGAAGTCCTCGAAGGCGGCGGCCACCGGCGCGGGGAGGGTGCTCGGCTTCTGCACCAGGAAGGCGACCGGGAGCTGCGCCCGGCCGTGCAGCGAGACGAGCTCGGCGTAGTCCTGCCTGGCGGCGCGCGCGAAGGCAGCGCTCCCGGGTGAAGTGGGCGTCACGGGCGCAGCGCTACCCTGCAGCCGGGTGAAGAGCGCCATCTCCTTCGAAAGACGGGTCGCCCTGGCGTGGTCAGCGGGGCTCAAACCGCGCTGGGGGCTGCCGGTGCGCTGGGAAGAAGGGGAGAGCCGCATGACTTCCGATTGTCGGAAGCACCGCGTCAGAGGTTGCGCCTCAGCTGAGCAAGATCGGGGCTTTCTTGGCCCATGAGAGGCGCTGTCACGCCCTTGAGCGTTTGACGAGCCGGTCGGAGAGCAGCGCGCGCAGGGCGTCGAGGCGCATGGGCTTGGTGAGGTAGCCATCGGCCTGGGCGGTCTTCGCGGCGGCGATCAGCCTGTCCTCGCCCATGGCAGAGAGCAGGAACACCGGCGTCTTCGCCAGCGCCGCGTCAGCGCGGATCGCCTTGCAGACCTCCAGTCCATCGAGGCCGGGCATGAGCACGTCGAGGAAGATCAGATCCGGCTTCTCCTTGCGAATGAGCTCGAGCGCCAGGTCGCCGCGGTCGGCGCGCACCACCCGGTGCCCGGCCTTGGTCACCACCCGCGAGGTGAAGTCGAGGATCGAGGGATCATCATCGGCCACCAGCACCAGCTTCGCCTGGCCCAGGCCCTTCTTCTGGCGCTCGAGCAGCAGCTCGACGGCGTAGAGCAGCTGCTTCTCCGTCGCCGGATCGAGCTTCCCCACCTTGAGGCCTGCGAGGGAGAGGTCGGGGCGAGCCCACGACACCACCGCCGACACGGTGACCTCGGTGCCGTCGGGCAGCCCCAGCGCGAGGGCGACCTGGTCGTCCTTCGCCAGCGGCTGGGGCGTCTTCAGGGTGAGCCCGTGCGCCGACAGGCTCTTGATGGAACAGCCGTTCATCACCAGCGGCCGCAGCACGCGGGCGGGGAGATCGCAGTCGGCCCTGGGCTCGGCGCGCCCGGCCACCCGCGCGTCGTCGTCGTGATCCGCCACCAGCGCGCGCAGCTTCTCCAGCGAGCTCTCGTCGACCTTCACCAGCACGCCGGCGGGTTGGCCCACGCCCAGGGGACGCAGCTGCTGCACGGCCGCGCTGATGAACAGCGGCGCGTCGAACTCGGGCGCGTCGATCTCCACGGTGACCTTCGCGCCCACCGCGAACGCCTCGGTGGTGGGAACGAAGACCCGCTCTCCCGCGGACACCACGACCTCGGACCACAACCGCGCGCGCGCGAGAAAGTGGAGCTTGAGGCCGGTGGTCTGCGGAGGTCCCATCAGGTCGTCACGTTGAACCGGAAGTGCATGCAGTCACCGTCCTGCACCAGGTACTCCTTGCCTTCGATCCGCAACAAGCCCTTGTCCTTGACCGCCTGCTCACTGCCCAGCGCCAGCAGATCCTTGCAGGACATTACCTCGGCCTTGATGAAACCCTTCTCGAAGTCGGTGTGAATGACGCCGGCGGCCTGGGGTGCGGTGTACCCACGGTGAATGGTCCACGCGCGGCATTCCTTCTCCCCCACCGTGAAGTAGGTCCACAGGCCCAACATCTTGAAGCCGGCCCTCACCACTTTGTTGAGGCCCGGCTCGTCGAGCCCCGCGTCCTTCAAGAATGACGGGCGGTCCTCCTCGGGCAGCTGCTGGATCTCGGCCTCGAGCGCGGCGGCGAGCACCACCACCTCGGCTTTCTCCTTCGCGGCGATCTCCTTCACCTTGAGCACCAGCGGGTCTGTGTCGGCGCTGGCCAGCTGCGCCTCGGACACGTTGGCGATGTAGAGCACCGGCTTGTTGGTGAGCAGGAACAGCTCGCGGATGATCTCCTGCTCGTTGTCCATCAGGTCGTGGCCGCGCACCGGGATGCCCTGGTCGAGCTTCGCCTTCACCTTGAGCAGCACCGCCAGCTCGGCCTTGGCGATCTCGCCTTCCTTGCCGGGGCCCTTGGCGTTGCGCTGGGTCTTCTCCAGGCGCTTGTCGACGGTCTCGAGATCCTTGAGGCACAGCTCGGTGTCGACCACGTCCTTGTCCCGCTGCGGATCGACGCTGCCTTCCACGTGGGTGACGTTGTCGTCGATGAAGCAGCGCAGCACGTAGAGCACCGCGTCGACCTGGCGGATGTTCGCCAGGAACTGGTTGCCCAGGCCTTCACCCTTCGAGGCGCCGCGCACCAGGCCTGCGATGTCGACGAACTCGAGCGTCGTGTAGATGAGCTTGAGCGGCTTCACCTTGGCGGCGATCTGCGCGAGGCGCTCGTCGTAGACCGGCACGATGCCGATGTTCGGCTCGATGGTGGCGAAGGGGTAGTTGGCAGCCAGCGCGCCGGCGTTGCTCAGCGCGTTGAAGAGGGTGGACTTGCCCACGTTGGGGAGCCCGACGATTCCGATGGAGAGACCCATAGCGGGCAGGCCGATACCACCTCCCTCACCTCAGCGCACGGGCCGTGGGGCGGGGAACCTTTCCCTGAGAAGGCGGGGTAGCAGAGAGGGGTGGGTCACGGCGCCCGCAGCTGACGCTCGAGCATGCGCGCCGCCAGCCGCACCTCTTCACTCTGATCGACGCGTGCGCGCCGGTTACCCCGCGGCGCCTTCACGTCGTCGAGCAGCGCCTGCGCCTCGACCCGGCTGGCGTTGGCGGCTTTGAGCTCGACGAACATCGTCCGCAGCGCGTGCGCGGTGAGCAGCAGCGGGTCTTTCACGCTCTCCAGCCGCACCTTCGCCGAGCCGAGCGCGGTGCGCGCCGCGTCGATCTTCCCGTTGATGGCCTCGAGCGCCGCCAGGTAGGTGAGGAACAGGCCCTCGTGGCGCACGTCGCCCACCTCGGACACCAGCGCCAGCGACTCGGTGAGGGTCGCGGCCGCCTTGCTCAGCTCGCCGCGCTCGGCCTGCAGGTGCGCCAGCTTGCCCAGGAAGTAGCCCTGCAGCCGCACCTCGCGGATCGCGCGGCAGCGCTGCACGGAATCGCGCAGGAACGCGTGCGCCAGCTCGAGGCGGCCCTGGTCCTGGAAGATGGCGCCCATGGTGCCCAGGATGCGCGCCTCGTTGAGCCGGTCGCCCCGCTCGCGCGCCAGCGGGAGCGCCTCGTCGCAGTGAATGATGGCCTCCGCCGGCTCGTGGCGCGCCACCCGAACGATGCCCATGTACGCGAGCGTCTCGATCTGCGTGGCCTTGTCGTCGGCCGCGCGCGCCACCCCGAGCGCCTCTTCCAGCCCCTCGAGGGCGGTGTCGATGTTGCCCGAGACGAAGCGCGAGACCGCCAGATCGGTGAGCACCCTCGCCAGCAGCGGACCATTCGGGGTGGTGCGCGCGAGCGTGAGCGCCTGGGTGAGCTCTTCCACCGCTTGCGCCAACCGCCCGCGCACGCGCCAGGCGTTGCCGCGCTGCTGCAGGCCGATCGCGAGCGTCTCCGCGTCGACGCCCACCGAGCGTCCCACCCGGATGGCGTCATCGAGCAGGGCCAGGTGCGAGGCGTAGGGCCCGGTGCGGACGATCACCGGCTCGAGCACGTTGAGCGCCCGCAGCGCCGCGGACGCGCTCTCGCGCGTGGGCGGCAGGGTGGACAGCGCGCGCTCGAACACCTCGGTGAGGTTCTGGCGCTCGACGAAGAGCTCGGCCATCGCCTCTTCGGTGCGCTCGGTGCCCAGCTTCTCCAGGCAACGCTGGCCCAGCTCCAGCACGTGGGCGGCGTGGCGCGAGCGGGCGGCGGCCACCCCACCGAGCGCGTCGAGCTTCTGGCAGGCGAACTCGTGCACGCTCTCGAGCATGCCCAGGCGCAGCTCGTCGGGCAGCTCGGGGGCCACCGAGTGCGTCAACAGCGACTTGCGGTGCAGCGAGGCGACCACCTCGAGCCGCAGCGGGGCCACGGCGAAGGCGGTGAGGTCGAGCACCTCTACCGCGCTCTCGGGCGTGAAGCCGCCGCGGAAGACCGAGAGCTGCGCCAGCGCCGACTGCTCCACCGGCGAGAGCAGCTGCCAGGACCAGTCGATGGTGTTCCACAGCGTCTGGTGGCGGCCCTCGGTGGCCGCGGTGCCGCCCAGCGCCTCGAAGCGCGCCGCCAGCCGGTCCAGCAGCGCCTGCGGAGTGACGGTCTCGAGCTGCGCGGCGGCCAGCTCGATCGCCAGCGCGTGGCCCTCGAGGCGCTCGCAGATGCGCGCGATGACGCCCAGGTCCTGCGCGCCGGGCTTGGCGCCGACCAGCTGCGCGCGGGCGACGAAGAGCTGCACGGCCTCCGAGGCGGTCCCCCCCGCGGTCGGCAGGGGCGTGAGCGGGTGGACCGTCTCGCCCTCGAGGCTCAGCGACTCGCGGCTGGTGACGAGGAAGCGCGTCTCGGGGGCGAACTCCAGCCAGGCGCCGAGGGTGCGCTTGCCGTGCGCGACCACCTGCTCGAAGTTGTCGAGCACCACCAGCGCAGGCCCCAGGCTGCGCAGCGTGCGGCCGGTCTGCGTCACCGAGTCGTTGCTCGCGTCCAACGGCACCTCGATGGTGAGCGCGCGCGCGACGGCCTTGCACACGTCCTCCGCGGAGCGCGCCTCGAGCAGATCGACGAACCAGGTGCCGCCGCTCTTCGCCCAGCGCTCGCGCTGCCGCCACGCCACCTCGCGCACCAGGCGCGTCTTCCCCACGCCCCCGAAGCCCACCACCGTCACCAGCCGCGCGCCTTCGTCGAGCGCGGTGGAGAGCGCCAGGAGATCGCCCTCACGCCCCACGAAGGGCCCGGCGGGCGGGAACAGGTTGGTGCGGCCCGGGCGCTCGTTGAGGAACTCCGAGACCGCGGCGAGGAACGCGTCCTCTTGCGGAAGCGGCGCCCGCTTGCGGCCGGGCCGGGTGGTGGGCTCGGGCCGCTTGACGGCGATGGTCTCCTTGGTGGGAACCAGCGCCGGGCCGTTCTGCGCCGAGGTCGCGGGGTCCGGAAAGAGCGCCTTGAGCGCGAGCGCCACCCGGTGCGCCGAGTGCGCGCTCCTCGTCTCGTCGAGGTGCGCCTCGAAGGCATCGGCCGCGGCGGCACAGTCGGAGAAGCGCGCGCCGCGCTCCGCCTCGAGCATGCGCATCACCACGTCCTCCACTGCTTGCGGCAGTCCGGGCACCAGGGTGGTGGGCAGCGGAATGCGGTGCTCGAGGATCGCGCGCAGCGCCTCGGCGTCGGACGGCTTGAGGAAGAGCCGCTTTCCGGTGATCAGCTCCCAGGCCACGATTCCCAGCGCGAACTGATCGGATCGCCCGTCGAGGTCCTGCGCCTCGAGCTGCTCGGGCGAGAGATAGGCGAGCTTGCCCTTCACCACGCCCACCTCGGTCTTGGTGCTGCGCGTCGCCGCGTGCGCGATGCCGAAGTCGAGCACCTTGGTGACTCCGTCCCAGGTGACGAAGAGGTTCGGCGGCGAGATGTCGCGGTGCACGATGTGCAGCGCGCGGCCCTCGAGATCGGTCTTGGTGTGCGCGGCGTGCAGCCCACGCGCAGCGTCGATGAGGCAGTGCAGCGCCACCGGCAGGGGCAACAGCTCGCCCCGCTTGCCCAGCTCGTGGAAGACCGAGGCGACGTCGCGGCCGCGCAGGTATTCCATGGTGATGAAGTAGAGGCCGTCGGCCTGGCCCGCGTCGAAGATGTTCACCACGTTGGGGTGGCTCAAGTCGGCGGCGATGCGCGCCTCGTCGAGGAACATGCGCACGAAGTCCGGGTTGTCGGACTGGTGCGGCAGAATGCGCTTCATCACCACCAGCTTCTCGAAGCCGTCGATGCCCGCTTGCCGCGCCAGGAACACCTCGGCCATCCCGCCCGAGGCGAGCTTCTGCAGCAGGGTGTACCGGCCGGCGAACGTCGTCATGCGGACCCTGGGCTCATCTCGAGAGCTCCTCGACGAAGTGGGCGATCTCGGTCAGCGCCACGGCGCGGTCGGTGTCGCGCGGAATGATGTGAAAGCCCCGCTGCAGCAACAGCCGCCGCGAGAAGGGCAGCCGCGCCTGCAGCGCCATCACCTCGCGGGTGTCGACCACGTGATCGTTCACCGCGCCGATGACCAGCGAGGGACAGCCGATGCGGGGCTCGGACTCTTTGGCGAGGTCTCCGAGCGAGAACAGGTCGAGCACCCGGGACAGCGGGTAGCGCGGGAGGATGGGGGACTGCGCGCGCACCTCGTCGAGCTCGATGTCGGTGCTGGTCTTCTTCAACCAGGTCTCGCGCACGTCGAGCCCCGGCAGCCAGCGCAGCGCTCGCAGCAGGCGCGCGTCACGGCCCTCGAGCCGCAGCGCGGGGGCCATCAGCACCAGGCCGTGGACGCGGGAGCGGTTGCGCGCGGCGAGCACCATCGCCAGCAGCGCGCCCATCGAGAGGCCGACGATGACCACCCGGCGGGCCCCGCCCAGCGAGCTCAGCGCGGCGGCGGCGGCCTCGAGCCACTGCACCTGGCCCGCGAAGAGCATCGCCTCGGGGGTGGTGCCGTGGCCGGGCAGGCGGGGGCAGGTGACGTGCATTCCCCGGGCGGCCAGCGCTTCTCCCACCGGGCGCAGCTCCCAGGGGCTGCCGGTGAAGCCGTGGAGGAGCAGCACCGCGCAGGGCGCGTCCGAGAGGGCAGGGCCCAAACTGAATGGCGCGGTCTTCCCCTCGTCCAGTCGCTGCGACATCTTCAAAGGGGCACCCTAGCGCGCCCCTCACGCATCGCTCGACGAAAGGCACCGTCGGGAATAGTCAGGAACGCATGTCCGACCCGAAGCCGCCCGAGGTGCAGCTCCAGATTCAGCTCGATGACGCCATCGCCAATGGCCAGTACGTGAACATGGCGCTGGTGAACCACACCGAGACCGAGTTCACGCTGGACTTCATCTACGTGCAGCCGCAGCAACCGCGGGCGAAGGTGCTCTCGCGCATCATCACCAACCCCAAGCACATGAAGCGCCTGATGCTGGCGATGCAGGACAACGTGGCCAAGTTCGAGCAGAAGTTCGGGTCCATCGAAGTGACGGATCCCGGCACGCCGGTGCACTGAATGATCACACCCGTTCGACCTCAGCGCCGCCGGAGGGCGGCTTGCCCCTCGACTTCGCTTTGGGTGAACGGGACTGCGCTCGTGCTGTTGCTGCTCGCGCCCGCTGTGGGGGCGGCCGCGCCGTGCGTGAAGGACGGCATCCTCTTGTTCCCGGCGCCCGGCGCGGTGGTGCCGACCAACGTGCAGTTCATCTTGCAGGGCACCGGCGAGCTGCAGGCGAGGGTGCAGGCGCTGCTCTCCAGCGACGTGATCGCGCTGGTCGCCGAGGGAAAAGACGCCATCCAGGTGAAGGCGGAGAAGGGCTTCATCAGCCAGGTCTCGCGCGTCGCCATTCGCCTGCGGCCGCTCAAGGCGCTGGAGCCCAACGTGGAGTACTCGCTGGCGCTGCCTGCCGAACTCACCGGCGTGCGGCTGCTCAATGATCAGCTCGGCGACGGCTCACTGCGGTGGCTGGCGGGCGTGGGCCCCGACAAGAAGGCGCCGAAGTACAAGGAGCGCCCGTCGTCATCGGAAGGCTTCTACGAGCAGGACCCCAGCGGCGGGCTCACCCGCAAGCTTCGGCTGCGCACCCTGGTCGAAGAGAGCAGCCCCGCGTGGTTTTTGGTGAGCATGCAGCGCGCGCGCGGCGGCTCGGCGCGCCAGCAGTTCCCGGTCGCGCTCGAGGGCGACACCTTCACCATCGGCCACGACGCCTGCAGCGGGAACTTCGGCTTCGACGACGGGCGCGCCTACAAGCTCACCCTCGAGCTGTACGACGCGGCCGGAAACAGGGCGACCGAGCGCGCGACGATGGAGATCGCCGCGCCCCGGCCGTTGGATCACTGACGACTCGAGTCAGTGCTTGCCGTGGTGCTTCTCCTTCTTGAGGATCACCTTGCCCGGCCCCGGGGTGTCGACCACCACCGCCTTGCCGCGCTTGTAGCGGCGGTACTTGCCTTCGGGCACCCGCACCAGCGTCGGGGGCACGCGCGGCCCGTCGACGACCACCCAGCCGCCGTGGTGATCGCGGGTGCGGTACCAGGTCGGCCCCCGGCGCACCCAGTAGTAGTTGTCGACGAAGAAGACCTCTTCGTCGTGGTCTTCGACCACCTGCACGCCCGGCTCGATCACCACCATCGGCGGAGGCGCGCTGAAGGTGACCGTGGGGAGTTGGACGTTGATCTGCACCTGCGCAAACGCAGGCACCGCAACCATCGAGGCAAGCACCAGCAGAGTTCGGGTTCGCATGACCTGAGAGTACGGATCAGCGCGCCGCCCGAGGAAGATTATTTCACCTGTACTGGCGGAAGACCCTGGGGTGCCGCACTTACACCGAACGCCGACATCACCTCTGCGGTTACGTCCTTCCCGCCGCCCAGGTTCTGGATGAGCACCATCGGCGTGTAGATGAAGCCCCAGGGAAAGCCCCACCAGCCGAGGAACAGCGAGAGCATGGTGTAGGGCAGGCCCGCGACGACGGGGCTCTGACCCGCGCGCACGAAGGTGACCTCGCTCGAGCGCCTCAGGGTGATCACGAGAAACGACATGCAGTAGCCGAAGAGCACGAACTTCGCGCCTTGGCGCACCTGGTCCTGCACTTCGCCGACGGTGAGGCCCTCGACGCCTTTGATGGTCATGGGGCGGTGAGCATAGGCACCCGCGGAGGAGGCGACCAACCGCCGAATCACGTCGGCCAGCGCGGGCGCGCCGCGCACCACCTCGAGCGGGCCAGGGGGAGGGCGGCGAGCCTCTCCTGCGCGGGGCCGGCGAAGAGCCCATGGGAGGCCACCACCGTCACCGGCGCCAGCGCGCCGTGGGCCAGCACCGTCTGAGCGGCACCTGGCTTGCGCCTCCGGAGCTGCCGCGCATTCCGATGAGCCTGGGGATCCTCGGGCTGTATTGCGCGCTCTACGGGGTGTTCTGCATCGGGCTCGAGGTTCCGCAGGCGATCGCGATCGTGCGGCGGGTGTTGCGCAGGAAAGGCTGACAGCCTCGGGGAAGGCGGTCGGGTCTCGTCTCACGGCGGTGCCTCGTGCGCACAGGCCCCTCACTGCGTGGCTTTCTTTGACCTGGTGACGCCAGCTTCGGTTCGTTGAGCGTTCAGGAGTCGTGGAGGTCCGTGGGCGCCATGTGATGGGGTCGGAGGTCGGGGCTTCTCTCCCCGGGGCGTCATGGAGCATTACCAAGGTGACATGGTCCATGACGGGCGGAGAAGGCGTGGGCCCTCTGATCACAGGGTGGCTCCAACTGCCTCATGGACCATGACACCTTGGTAATGGCCCATGACGCGCGGAAAACGCGACCCCGGCCGGGCGGGCCCTTCCTCTTCCCAAGAGCGGCTGCTTGTGTTTCTCGCGCGTGGTGCGGAACGACTCTTCGCTCATGTTCATCCAAGCACGATGGACGGCGGGCCGATCGCGACGTTGACCGTCCCCCGGGCGCGCAGGGCCCTTCTCTTCCCCGCGACGGCTGGCGCCACCTGGTACGCGCGCGTCAGCTGAGCTACGCAAGGGGCTGTTGGGACGGCGGTAGGAAAGGCTGCCGAGAGCGAAAGGAAGGCGGCGCCGAACGCGTGAGGCCGTTTCGAGGTCAAGCACGCCGTCTAATTAATTAGAATCCATGCGCTTCATGCTTAACTTCAGTCGCTTACCGCGACGATCAATGCCAATCACCACGGCTTTGACCCGCTCCCTTTTCCATCTCGGTCCTCGCGATATGAGTGCCCTCGCGTCATCCCCGACCTTCGTCGACGAGATTTCGGAGAGCGGGATCTCTCCTTCAACATCCTTTCCGACTTTCACGAGTACGTAGCGCTTCAGGACCTCCTGGACCTCGGCGAGGACTTGCGTCCCAATGGCATACCTTTTTTCGACGTCGTCAGGCCAAGGGTCACTGTTCATGACGAGGGGGTCTTGAATCGCAAGTGCAAAGGCGTGCAAATCACGAACGTCTTGAATTGCGTTGAAGACCCTCGCTGGCGTGAGTTCCTCGGATAGATGGGCGAGCGCGTTACGCATTTCGACTCGTGCGCTGATGTTCGTCTTCAGCTGGGAGTCGATGCACCCCGATTCGGTCAGCTTGGTGAGCCCTACGTCGAACGGAACCTCTGACGGGTCTACAGCTTTGCTGGCCCACTCCAAGCAGGCTCCGATCGCGCGGAAGAGCGCGTACTCGACCTCGCGCAACTTCGCGTCCTCCTCGAGGCCCAAAAGGGTGACCGAATCTTTGAGTCGCTCCAAGTCGGCGAGAGCGTCTGCTAGGACTCTTCGTAGGTGGTTCTCGGTCCGCCTCGACATGCCGCCGAGCGTAGCTCAGCCGATGACGGGGAGCGCACTCCGGTGGCTTCTCGCAGCCGAACGCAGAGGAGCACCCACTTGTTGGGTCCGAAACGTCCACGCGTCTGCTGGCGACCCTTCACGATCGGCCTGCGCCCTCGTGGAGTGGAGGCTCCTGATGGAGCGCCAGCCGCCACAGGGGCAGCGCAGGACCTCAGTGCCCCAGGTGCGCTGGTGCAGCGTCGCCCAATCCAGGTGGCGCTTCGGCTTCTTCGCAGCCCGATCAGAAGGACACCGACATCCGCATGGGGAAGCTGGGCGTGGTGCTCAACACGCGCAACACGCCGCTCGATGAGTCGGGGCCTTGTTACGAGGATCTCGAAGAGGTGCTCGGCGCGGTGGAGCTCGCCGGCCTCGCGCACGTCGAGCGTCGCCTGCGTCCGGTCGCGTGCATCAAGGGCAACGACTGATCACCTCACGGCGGAGGAATGCACGCGTACTCGGCGTTGAATGTCTCGGCTGTGGAAAACCAGGGGACGCCCCTGCCTGTCGCCCAGGTCAGGAGGTACAGCGGGCCGTTGATCTGGTGAGCTGACACTCCGAATTGACGCATGGGTGTATCGAAGCGCTCGACCAACCTTGGATTCTGACGGTCGAGTACGACGGCCGCGCATGTCGTCCAGGCGGAACAGCGCTCACCGGTAATGGAGAACGTGCCCTCATCGCTTGCGACCGCCGCGCCGGCGCGATCGAGAGCGCGGTCGGCCCGGCAGCGAGCATCAGTCCGAGGAGGAGTCCCATTGGTTGAGCTGGCTCAGTCCATCCGGCTGGTGAGCTGCAGCGACCAGCCGTCGAGCGTTCCGATGTTTCCGGAGACGGTGTCGATCACCGTGAGCATCCACACGCCGTTGACTGAGGAGTCGCGCTCCACGCTGCCGCCCATGCTTCGCGACGGCGACGAGGTGACGGGCACCCAGCAGTTCAACTGACTCACCAGTCGTCGGTGCCGTTGGCCGAGCCGAGCGGGTCGCTGCCCTTCGAAGGTGGACATCAAGACATCAAAAATCTTATGCTGTGATTCATGCGCACCACTCTCACCCTCGACGACGACGTCGCTGCGCTGCTCAAGAGGGCCATGCAGCGCAACAAGAAGGGGCTCAAGGAACAGGTGAACGAGGCCCTGCGCGCGGGCCTGCTGGCGGCACCTCCGAAGCGACGCAAGCACCGGACCAAGTCGTACGACGGCGGTACCTGCTTGATCGGAAGCATCACCTCGATATCTGAGGCGCTGGCCATCGCCGAGGGCGAGGACTTCCGGTGATCCTCGTCGACGCGAACCTCCTCATCACCGCGCACATGGCGGGCCCCCAACATGACGAGGCGCGCGGGTGGCTCGACGAACAGCTTTGGGGAACGGCGCGCGTGGGTCTCCCCTGGGCCTCGCTGCTCGCCTTCCTCCGACTGGTCACCAACCCCCGAGTCTTCGCTCGACCGGAGGGCATCGCCGCGGCGTGGGCGGTGATCGATGACTGGCTTTCGTGCGAGTCAGCCTGGGTGCCGACACCGACCGAACGTCACGCGACGGTGTTGCGAGATCTGCTCCTGCATGCTGGCACAGGAGGCAACCTGGTTCCCGACGCCCATCTTGCCGCGCTGGCCATCGAGCACGGGCTGCGGCTGTGCACGCTTGACCGCGGTTTCGCCCGCTTCAAGGGGCTCAACCAAACCAACCCACTCGCAGAGCGGCACTGACCTCGCGTGCCAGGTGGCCTCGGCGCCAGGGTTCGCGCGGTGGCGCGCAGCCAGTCGCCTAGGCACCCGCGGAGGAGGCCACCAACCGCCGAATCACGTCGGCCAGCGCCGGGGCGGCGCGCACCACCTCGAGCGGAAAGAGGGCCTTGCCGTGGAAGGGCACGCTGTCGGTCACCACCACCCGCGCCAGCGGGAGCGCGGCGAGCCGCTCCTGCGCGGGGCCGGCGAAGAGCCCGTGCGAGGCCACCACCGTCACCGGCGCGAGCGCGCCGTGCGCGAGCACCGTCTGCACCGCGGCCACCAGGGTGCCGCCGGTGGAGATCATGTCGTCGACGACGATCACGTGGCGGCCGGCCACCTCGCCCACCACCCCCATCGCCTTGACCTCTGCGCCGGAGAGCCGCTGCTTGTGCACCACCGCCACCGGGATGCCCAGCGGCCGGGCGAACGCCTCGGCGCGCTTCACCGCGCCCAGGTCGGGAGAGATCACCACCGCGGGCAAGGTGAGCGTCGACTTGAGGTGGGCGATGAGCAGCGGCACCGCGTCGGCGTGCTCCACCGGCCTGGGAAAGCAGCCCTCCACCGCGCGGCTGTGGAGATCGAGGCACACCACCCGGTCCACCCGGCCCGCGGCGATCAGCTCGGCCACCACGCGCGCGCCCAGCGGCTCGGCGCCCGAGACGCGGCGATCGTGCCGGGCGTAGCCGAGGTAGGGAATGACGGCGGTGACCGACGCGGCGCCGGCGCGCTGGCAGGCATCGGAGAGCAGCGCCAGCTCGAGCAGGTGTTCGCCCACCGGCGCGTGCAGCGACTGAATGATGAAGACCTCGGCCCCGCGCACGGGCTCGAGCAGCTGAATGTCGAGCTCGCCGTCGGGGAAGCGCTCGATGTCACAGCGGCCGAGCGGGAGCTTCAGCTCGGCGGCCACTTCCTTCGCGAGCACGGGGTGCGACGAGCCAGCCAGCAGGACGGTGCGCATGGGGGCCCTTGTTACCAACTCACAGGGGCAAGGGCTCGCGTGCGCTGACCCACTCGGCAGGAGGAGCGCTGTTGAGGATATTGAGTCATTGTGACTCCATTGCCCGAAGCTCCGCAATCACCTTCCACAGTTGTCAGGGCGGACGACAGGTGGTGAGTCACCCGCCATGCGTTCCGCGCCGCCCGCGTTGCTGGAGCACCTGCTCCTCACCCGCCGAAAATATTCCCTGCCCGCGCAGCTGCGCCCCATGGCGCTGCAGTTCGGCCCGCAGGTGTTGGGCATGTTGTTCCCGCACTACTCGGGCTCGGTGGTCTGCAGCGAAGAGGCGATCGAAGACGACGTCATCCGGGTGGCGGAGAGCCTGGGCCACCTCGAGCGCGCCATCGGCACCCTGCACGAGGTGATGCCGGATCAGCTGGTGGAGCGGTTCCTCAGCGGGCTGCCGCAGGTGGTGGACACCCTGGAGGCCGACGCCGGGGCCATTCTCGAAGGCGACCCCGCGGCGCGCAGCTACGACGAAGTGGTGCTCACCTACCCCGGCTTCTACGCGATCGCGGTGTACCGGATCGCGCACCTGCTGTGGACGCTGGGGCTGCCCTTGCTGCCGCGCCTGCTCACCGAGTTCGCGCACGAGAAGACCGGCATCGACATTCACCCCGGGGCCACCATCGGCCGCCGCTTCTGCATCGATCACGGCACCGGGGTGGTGGTGGGCGAGACCACCCTCATCGGCGACGGGGTGAAGCTGTACCAGGGCGTCACCTTGGGCGCGCTCACGGTGGAGAAGGCCCTGGCCGATCGCAAGCGTCACCCCACCATCGAAGACGAGGTGGTCATCTACGCGGGCGCCACCATCCTCGGGGGCACCACCGTGGTGGGGCATCACTCCGTGGTGGCGGGCAACGCGTGGCTGACGCAGTCGGTGCCGCCCAACTCGGTGGTGAGCCGGAAGAGCGAAGTGCGCCCCCGCCAGCCGGGCCTCGGCTTCGAAGAGTACGACTGGGTCATCTGAAGCCTCTGTGTTGCCGAAGTCGTCGCCGTCCATTACAACGGATGTTCATCCACCTGAACGGACGAGGGGTCCATGCGCGCCAACACCATTCTCGACACCATCGGCAACACTCCGCACCTCAAGGTGAACCGGCTGTTCGGTTCCACGCACGAGGTGTGGATCAAGTTGGAGCGCGCGAACCCGGGCGCCAGCATCAAGGACCGCATCGCGCTCTCGATGATCGAAGCCGCAGAGGCGAAGGGCGTGCTCACGAAGGACTCGGTCATCATCGAGCCGACCTCGGGCAACACGGGCATCGGGCTGGCGATGGTGGCGGCGGTGAAGGGCTACCAGCTGATCCTGGTGATGCCGGAGTCGATGACGGTGGAGCGCCGGAGGATCATGACGGCCTACGGCGCGAAGCTCGAGCTGACGCCGCGGGAGAAGGGGATGAAGGGCGCCATCGCGCGCGCGGAGGAGTTGATCGCCGCCACCCCCGGCTCGTGGATGCCGCAGCAGTTCGAGAACGAGGCGAACATCGAGGCGCACCGCCGCACCACCGCGCAGGAGGTGCTGCGTGATTTCCCCGAGGGGCTCGACGCCATCATCACCGGCGTGGGCACGGGCGGCCACATCACCGCGCTCGCCGAGGTGCTCAAGCCGAAGTGGCCCAAGCTGCAGGTGCTCGCGGTGGAGCCGACGAAGTCGCCGGTCATCTCCGGCGGCGCGCCGGGGCCGCACCCGATTCAGGGCCTGGGCGCCGGGTTCATTCCGAAGAACCTGAAGAAGGAGCTGCTCGACGGCGTGGTGCAGGTCGATCACCTCGACGCCTACGAGATGGCGCGGCGCGCGGCGAAGGAAGAGGGCCTCTTCATCGGGGTGTCGTCGGGCGCGGCGCTGCAGGCGGTGAAGCAGAAGCTCGGCGACTTCCCCGCGGGCAGCCGCATCCTCACCTTCTGCTACGACACCGGCGAGCGCTACCTCTCGGTGGAAGGTTTCCTGCCCTAGTCCGTATAGAAGGGCGCCATGAAACGAGCCCTCCTCGCGGCTGTCGGGTTGTCCATCCTGTCCGGCTGCGCGTACCTGCAGCAGTTCCTCAAGACGGCGTTTCGCGAACCCACGTTCACCTTCAAGAACATGCTGCTCAACGACGTGTCGTTGGGCGGCCTCAACCTCGACACCGTGTGGGATCTCAACAACCCGAACAACGTCGCCATCTCGCTGGCCGCGGTGGACTACGCGCTCTTCGTCGAGGACAAGCAGGTGGTGGCGGGGCACCCGGAGAACGGCCTGCAGCTGGCGGCGAACGGCTCGAGCGAGCTGCACTTCCCCGCGAACATCAAGTTCCAGGACGTGGCTGCCGTGGTGCAGACCTTCCTCACCAAGGAACTCGCCAGCTGGCGCGCTGAAGGTTCCATCGGGGTGCAGACGCCCATCGGCGTGCTCAAGCTGCCCCTGGTGAAGGAAGGGCAGTTCGAGGTGCCCAAGCTGCCGGCCATCGTGTTCGGCAACCCCCGGGTGACGAACATCACGCTGACGGGCGCCACGGTGGAGTTCCCGCTCACGGTCACCAACAAGAACACCTACGCGCTGCCGATCGCCGGCGTCACCGGCAACCTCGCCGTCGCCGGCAGCAACGTGGGCACGCTGTCCACCGGCGACCTGGGCGCGATGGACGGCAAGGGCGCCAAGCAGGTCTCTTTGCCCCTCACCATCAACTTCCTCTCGGCGGCGGGCGCGGTGGTGAACGCCGTGCGCGGTGGGAACGCGCAGGTCTCGTTCAACGCGCAGGTGCAGTCGGGCCCCCAGACGCTGCCCATCAGGGTCGATCAGCTCGTCAGCTTCGTGCGCTGAGCTTTAGAGGATCAAGCAGGTGCCCGAAATGCAGGTCCCGATGAAGTAGCACGAGAGAACAACACACCCCAGTTCTTGCGCTTCATGCGTCCCCCTCACAGACAGTGACCTGGGGGACACGTGGTGCAATTCACCAGCCGCGCCTACTTCCCCTTCCGGGGAGCGAGAGGCCTGGGGGCGCGATCGCCGGCCTTCCAGCCGAACGCGTCTTCGTCGCTGGCACCGACCTGATCTGCGAGCGCCTCGAGCTTCTTGCGCTTCTCGCCGCGCGGCAGGGCCTTCTTCTTGATCATCGGGTCGCGCGCGCGCGCGTCGGGGTCGAGCCCGCTGACGTCGGCCTCGACTTCCGTGCCACCGGCGAGCGCGTCGGCGGCGGCCGCGAACAGGTTCAACGTCGGCGTCACCGGTGAGAGCGCCGCGCCGAAGATGGCCATGCTCGCGCCGACGGGAAACACGCGGGTGAGGAGGAGCTTGATCACGACGTCGCTCCTGCGCGATCCGCGGCGAGGCGCTCGAGTTGGCGTGAGAGGCCTAAGTCTCTGACCACCGCCGCCAGGAACTCGTCGCGCGTGAGCGTCAACACCACGCCCTCTTCGGCGGCCCGCACGGTGGCCGTGCGCGGAACGTCCCGCAGCAGCGCCACCTCGCCGAAGTGATCTCCGGGTCCCAGGGTGGCCACCGCGGCGCCGCTCTCGCCCAGCACCTCGAAGCGTCCCTGGGAGACGAGGAAACACTCCGTCCCTGTTTCTCCCCGGGCGATCAGGGTCTGCCCGGCCTGCACCGACCTGCGGGTGAGCTGGAAGGCGAGGGAGGAGAGCCGCTCGGCCGGGAGCGCCCCGAAGAAGGTGCTCTTCTTGAGCGCGGCGCTGTTGCGGAGCACCGAGGCGAGCTGCTCGGCTTGCAGCTGGCCCTGCAGGCGCGTGAAGGCGTCCTTGCCGAGCGCGAGCACGCTGACCTTCGTCTCGGCCTTCACCGTCGCGAGCCTTCGGCCGTCTCCGAGCAGCGCGCCTTCGCCGAAGCAATCACCTCGCCCGAGCGTCGCCACCTGCCGCGAGAGACCGCTCTCCGCTTCCACGTGCACGCTCACTTCACCGTCGAGCAGCGCGTAGAACCGGTCCCCCTGGGCACCTTGCGCCACCAGCGTCGCGCCCGCGGGAAACGAGAGCCGCGCTCCGGCGGAGGCGAGGGCGTCACGTTCGGCGCTCGGAAGGCGGGCGAACAGCGGCACCTCGGCGAGGTTGGCGTCGGCGGCGGAGACGTGCCCTCCGTGCGCGGGTTCCTTCGGACGCAGCGCCAGGAGCGCGCGGGCCACGGCGGCGAAGAGCCCGAAGAGTGAGAGCGGCAACGCGAGCACGAGCACCGCGGCGCCGGCGTAGAGCAGCCACTGCGCAGGCCCGGTCTCGTCGAGGCCCACCGCGAGCAACCGCAGCGAGGTCTGCGCGCCGCGGGTGAAGAGCAGCCGCACCACCCAGCCCAGCCAGGCGAGCGAGAGCATCGAGGTCCACACCAGCGAGGTCTCACCGTCGAAGGTGGCGCGGGTGGCGACGCGCGAGAGCAGCCGGCGATCGAGGAAGGCGCGCGCGTGTTCCTGCAGGTCGACCTTCCCGGCGAGGGTGGCGAGCAGGCGGCCAGCGAGGGTGGGCGCGAAGGGACACAGCTCGATCACCGCCACCACGCCCGCCCCGAAGGCGAGGCCTCGCGAGAGCGTGGCGGCCACCAGGAAGGCGACCGCCAGGCCGACGAGGCCGGCGAGCAGGGCCAGCGCGCGCCGGGGCCGCTCGAGCAACACCAGCGAGCCGACGTCGGGCCCCAGCCACGGCATGCCGCCGGTGTGACCGAGCTCGAGGTGCTTCACCTGCCCTCCGAGCACGGCGAGCGTCGCGGCCTGGAAGAAGCGCCGCAGGCTGTGTGCCCACGCCGTGCCTACGAGCGCGAGCCCCACGTCGGCGGCCGACAGCTCGCCTTCGCCGGGCGCGAAGAAGGCGACCGCGGGCAGCGCGGCCATCAAGAGCAGGGAGAGCACGCCCAGCCCGGGCACGGCGCCGCGCCACAGCGTGCGGGGCGAGAGCCAGCGTGAGAGCCAGGTGCGTGCGCGCGCACCCCGCTCAGGCCCCGCCCCGGCGAGCACGCCGTGCCTGGAGAGGGTGGCGAGGAGATCGTCGAGCGCTGCGAGCGGCATCGCGCGGTGCGCGGCGTAGTGCGCCTCCATCACCTCGCCGACGGTGCGCTGGCCATCGAGCAGCGCGAGCAGGCGGGCCTGGTCGGGCGCGATCTCGAAGGCGGCGCCCGTGGCTTCATCGTACGCGCCGCCGCTGCCGTCAGCGTGAAGACGAAA
>VFKJ01001158.1 GCA_009885595.1 Myxococcales bacterium
CCGCGCCGCCATCGAGAGCACTACCGACCGCGGCGATCTGGCGAAGTTCTTCGTCACGGCGCCCGCAGGTCCGCTCCCCGGGCTGCTCCCGCCCAGCCTGGCGCCCCAGTCACCGCTGCCCGCGATGGCGAAGCCCGCGCCGCTCAACCCGCCGCGCGAGCTCACCATCCTCTTCGACGAGGGTGCGGCGCACGAGAAGAGCATCGCGCAGCGGCTCCAGGTGAAGCTGCAGCCGCTGGGCTACCGCCTCGCCCTCAAGCCCACCCCGCGCAGGGCCCTGCGGGGGCGCGCTCCGGCCGAAGGCGAGCTGTTCCTCCAGAGCGTGGTGCTCCCGCCCACGCCCGCGGGCGCGCTGGTGCTCTGGCTCGAGCTGGCGGGCCAGCACGCGCGCATCCCCGCGGTGCTGCAGCAGCTGGCCGCCGCTCCCGACGTCGACCTCAGGGCGCGCGAGCTGGCGCTCCAGCTGGGCCCGGAGCTGCCCCTCATTCCCCTGGTGACGCGCGGCCTCGGCCTCGCCGCGGCCCGGGAAGTCCAGCACCTCACCCGCGACGCGCTGGGGCTCCCCCGCCTCGACGACGTCTTCTTCGCCACGGAGTAGCCCTCGATGCGCCTGCGCTGGACGCTCGCCCTCGCCTTCGTCGCCCTCTCGGTGCTGCAGATCGCCGTGGTGGTGCCGCTGGCGCTGCGAAACCTCTCCTCGCTGCTCTCCAGCCAGCAGGAAGCGCGCGTCGATCAGCTGATGGTGACGGTGGACGCCGAGGCCCAGCGGCTCCAAGGCGACGTCGGCCGCTCGATGGATGAGCTCGCCTTGAGCCAGGCGCTCGAAGACGTGGCCCGCGACGCCGCCCGGGTGCCCGCCCCAGCGCACGTCACCACCGCCGCCACCTCGCTGATGACCCCGCGCGGCCTCGACGTGCTGGCGCTCCTCGACGAGCAGGGCCGCACCCTCTCGTCCGGGCATCTGCCCGCGCGCCTGGGAGAGCCCGACGATCCGCTCTTCGCCGTCACCAGGAAGACCGCGCGCGCGGTGGTCGCCGCCCGGGTCGAGCTCTCCGGCGCCGATGGCCTGGTGAGCGCGCCGGCGCTCGTGACAGCCCGCCCCATCGACTACGGGGAACGCAGAGTGTGGGCCGTGGGCGGCGTGCTGCTCTCGCAAGCCCGCGCGAAAGATCTCGCCCGCCTCACCGGTGCGCGGGTGGAGATCATCTCCGACGGCATCGCCCTGGCGGCGTCGGGCAGCGCCCCGCCGCCCACCCTCACCCGCACGCTCCCCGTGGGCGACGTGGCCACCCTCAAGCTCACCTTCTCGCAGGCCGACCTGGTCGCCACCCGCAGCGAGGTGCTCCGCGCCTTCCTCGGCTTCGCGGGCGTGGGGCTGCTGCTCTCCGTGGTGCTCGGGTTCCTGGTGAGCCGCCGCATCACCCGCCCCGTCGAGGCGCTCACCGACGCCGCCCTGAAGATCGCCGGCGGCACTCCGGGGGTGAAGGTCGACGATCACGCCGCCTCCGGTGAGCTCAAGGGCCTGATCGACACCTTCAACCGCATGACCGGCGAGCTCAAGGACGCCACCGACAAGCTGGTCGCCAGCGAGCGCGTCGCCGCCTGGCAGGAAGTGGCCCGCCGCCTCGCCCATGAGATCAAGAACCCGCTGACGCCCATCCGCATGTCGCTCGAGACGCTGCTCGCGGCCAGCCAGCGCGGCGCGCTCGATGACAGGTTCAAGCACCTCTTCACCGAGAGCGCCCGGGCGGTGCTGGAAGAGGTCGACCGGCTCAAGCGCATCGTCGACGAGTTCAGCCAGTTCGCCCGCCTTCCCCGGCCCCAGCTCGCCCAGGTCGATCTGAGCGAGGTGGTGCAGGCGGTGATGGCCCTCTACGCGGAGCACGACGGCGTGGGCTACGCGGTGACGCTCGAGCAAGGCGCGTTCGTCTCCATCGATCGCGATCAGCTCACCCAGGTGCTGGTGAACCTGGTGAAGAACGCCGAAGAGGCGATGGCGGGCCGCAAGGGCACAATCCACGTGCGGGTGAAGAAGGGCGAGGGCGTGACGCTCGAGGTGGAAGACGAAGGCCCGGGAATCCCCCCAGAGCTCAAGGCCCGCCTGTTCGAGCCCTACGTCACCAGCAAGCCCCAGGGCACGGGGCTGGGCCTCGCGATTGCCCTGCGCATCTGCCAGGAGCACGGCGGCCGCCTGGAGGTGGCCGATGGCGCCCGGGGTGGCGCGCTCTTCCGCGTATCGCTGCCAGCG
This sequence comes from Myxococcales bacterium, assembly GCA_009885595.1. GTDB lineage: Bacteria > Myxococcota > Myxococcia > Myxococcales > Myxococcaceae > Archangium_A. Next base: position 2,249 of record VFKJ01001158.1, read on the forward strand.
GTGTCAGTCCGTTAGGCGCTTGGCGCTTCAGCGAAGGGTCGGCCGCGGCCCGGTGGTGGGCGACTCCGCACCCGGATCCACCAGCTTCGGGTTGGGACGCCCCTCGTAGACCGGGATGGGGTCCTGCGGCAGCGCCACCTGGCCGGGATCACGAACGGGAGAAGGCGCAGTGGTCTCGGGCGCTTGAGGACCGGCAGCGGTCGGCAGCACCGGCCCCACGGCCGGCCCCACCTCGAGCGCCTGTCCGTCCGAGCCCACCAGCGTCTGCCCGTCATACGCCTCGTCCGCGCCCACACCGCAGCCGGTGATGACGACCATTGCCAGAATTGCGACAGCGACCCGCTTCATGCGCAACCCC
>VFKJ01000256.1 GCA_009885595.1 Myxococcales bacterium
ACCGGGGCGCAGCGCGCTCGTCGGCAGCTATCACTGCCAGCGCGACCAGCTGGCAGGCCCCTCACCCCGACCCTCTCCCCCCTTCGGAGGGCGAGGGAGCTATCTCTTGCCGTGCCCGAGTCGGGCCCTGCGCTTCGACTCGGGCCGCCCCCGGGTGTCACCGGGCTTCTGCAGCCACTCGATCTCCCTCTGCAGCTCGAGCCAGCTGTCGAAGCGCACGTCTTCGAGCTCACCCGCTTCCAGCGCCGCCTTCACCGCGCAGCCGGGCTCCGCCAGGTGCCGGCAGTCGCTGAAGCGGCAGCTCTTCGCCAGCGCCTCGATGTCATCGAAGGTCTTCGCCAGCCCGCCCTCGGCCGCCCACATCTGCACCTCGCGCAGCCCGGGCGTGTCGATGATCGCGCCTCCGCCGGGCAGCACGATCAGCTCGCGCTTGGTGGTGGTGTGCCTGCCGCGGCCGTCGTCCTTCAGGTCGCCGGTGACCATCACCTCGGCGCCCACCAGGCGGTTCACCAGCGTCGACTTCCCCACGCCCGACGAACCCAGCAGCGCCACCGTCTTCCCCGGGCCCACGTAGTCGCGCAGTGGGGCGAGCCCCTCTCCGGTGAGCGCGCTGACCGTGAAGATGGCGGCGCCGCGGGTGATGTCCTTGACCACCTCGAGATCGGTCGCGAGGTCCTGCGCGAGGTCGGCCTTGTTGAGCACCACCACCGGGGTCGCCTTGCTCTCCCAGGCGAGCGTCATGAAGCGCTCGAGCCGGCGCAGGCTGAAGTCGCGATCGAGCCCCATCACCACCAGCACGGTGTCGAGGTTGGTGCCCAGCACCTGCGGGGTGGCGTTCTCCCCGGCCACCTTGCGCACGAAGGCCGAGCGCCGCGGCAGCACCGCGTTCACCAGCGCCTCGCCCGACTCGGGAATGCGCGCGGCCACCCAGTCACCCACCGCCGGCAGATCGCCCTGGTCGTGCGCCTTGTGGATCATCCGCCCGCCGGTGCGCGCCCAGTGCTCGCCGCGATGCGAGAGCACCTTGAGCTGCTTGCGGTACACCAGGATCACGCGCGCCGGCTCGAGCCCCTTGAGGGCGTACGGCTTCATCGCGGCGTCGAAGTCGGGCCCCCAGCCCTGATCTGATTTCCAGTCACTCAAGCGAGCGCAGGTGACGGGGCGATGCCGCTCATGCTGACGGGTAGTCCGTCATCTGGTTCTTCGCGGGGTCCCACACCTTGAGGGCAAAGCAGGCCGCGATGTCCTTCGGGGAGAGGGTGGTCTTCCCCGGCTGCTGCAGCTCGGGGATGCCCGCCATCGCCTCGGGCAGCCGGTAGAACGGAATCGCCGCGTTCAAGTGGTGCACGTGGTGGAACCCGATGTTCGCGGTGAACCAGTTCATCACCGGGCCCATCACCAGGTAGCTGGAGGACTCGGTGGCCGCCTTGGTGAAGCTCCAGTCTTGCCGGCTGGCGATGTGCGCGTCGGGGAAGTTGTGCTGCGCGTAGAAGAGGTACGCCCCGCTCATCGTCGCCAGCCACATGGGGATGAGCCAGCCGAACACCCAGACGTCGCCACGGCCGAAAGAGAACGCCGCCGCGCCCGCGCCGTAGCAGAGGACGATCGAGAGCAGCCCGGCCCAGTGCTTGGCCGGCGCGCGCAGGGCCGGCTTGATCGCCATCCCGATGCTGAACACCGTGAAGACCGCCAGCAGCATGTTGAGCGGGCTGCGCACCACCCGGTACCCGAACTTCTGCACCGGGGTGAGGTCCTTCCACATCGCGGCGGTGACCACGGGGTAGCTGCCGATGTGCGAGCCGACGATCTTCGCCGTGTGCGCGTGGTGGTAGTTGTGCGTCTCCCGCCACACGCTGGGCGGGCTGAGAATGGAGACGCCGAAGAAGAAGTAGATGGCTTCGGCCAGCTTCGACTGCCGCAGGATCGCGCCGTGCTGGAAGTCGTGGAACAGGCAGAACACCCGCACGATGGTGAGGCCTTCGACCAGCGAGAAGGCCAGCCGCAGCGGCCACCACGGCGAGAGCACCGCGCCCGCGGTCAGCCCCGCGAGGATCGAAAGGCTCGAGAAGGTCACCGCCCAGCTCTTCGCGCGGTTCTCCTCGGTGAAGGGACGGGTGGCGATCAGCAGGTCCTTTTCGGAGCGCTGCGAAGGCCCAGGGTCGGTGATGGCGGCGGCGGTACTCATGCTGGGTCGGCGCGTAGCACAACCTCTTGATCCAGCCCAAGAGCGCCAACTGCTCGCAATCTCAGGTGACGTTGTCCCAGATGTACGCCTCGGCATCGAGGGCGTGGTCGGCGAGCGACTTGACGTACTCGTCCTCGTTGTCGTCGATCGCGCTCAGGTTCTTCCGCACCCGGCGCCGCACCTGGCCGGTGAGCACCTGGAGGATCTCCAGCTCCTTGGTGACGGACGCCGCGCCCTTCTCGCTGACCGCGGTGGACACGCGCGCCATCGTGCAGGACAGCACGAAGAGATCGATCATCATGTCCGCGAGGCGGCGGCTGGCGAACTGCTTGCCGATGATGTTCTTCCCGTGCTTGCGCAAGATGCGATCGACCGCGGTGGCGAGATCGCGGGTGAGCTCCTGGAAGATCGCCTGCTCCTTCACCAGCGCGGGGTGCAGCTTGGTGAACGCCTGCTTCTCGCGCTTCACGTAGGTGGTGGCGAGCGAGGCGCGGCGGCGGGCGTAGTCCGAGATGACGCCGAAGCCCTTGATGGGGTTGTCGAAGATGCCCTTGAGCGAGCTGGCCAGTTCCTTGAGCTCGCTGCCCACCTCGTTCATCGCGGTCAGCGCGATGAACAGCCGCAGGATGTCGTTGGTGCCCTCGAAGATGCGGTTGATGCGGGCGTCGCGCAGCGCGCGCTCGTAGGGGAACTCGCGCATGAAGCCGTTGCCGCCGGCGATCTGCAGCGCCTCGTCCACCGTGCGCCACATCGCCTCGGAAGCGAACACCTTGGTGATGGCCGCCTCCACTGCGTACTCCTCCTGCCCGGAGTCGATGAAGTGGTTGACCATGTTCACCGCCGACTCGGTCGCGTAGCAGGCGACCACCATGTGACCCAATTTCTGCTTAATCAGGCCGAACTCGGCGATGGGCTTGCCGAACTGCACGCGCTCCTTGGCCTGCTTGGTGGCCAGCTCGATCATCTTCTTCATCACCCCCACCGAGCCGCCGCCCAGGCCGGTGCGGCCCGAGTTGAGGATCTTCATCGCCACCTTGAAGCCCTTGCCCACCTCGCCCAGCACGTTGGCCTTCGGCACCCGCACGTTGTCCATGTTGACCGTGGTGGTGTTCGACGCGCGCAGGCCCATCTTGTCTTCGTGCGGCCCGGTGCTGACGCCAGGCATGTCGCTGGTGACCACGAAGGCCGTCATGTGGCCGCGCTCGGCCTGCCCGCCGGTCTTGGCGAACACCGTGTAGAACTGCGCGATCCCGCCGTTGGTGATCCACAGCTTGCTGCCGTTCAAGATGAAGTCGTCGCCGTCGGCCACCGCGGTGGTCTTGATGCTGGCGGCATCGGAGCCGGCGCCGGGCTCGGTCAGACAGAACGCCGCGATCATCTCTCCGGTCGCGAGTTTGGGACACCACTTCGCCTTCTGCTCGTCGGTGCCGAAGAGCAGCAGGCCGCGCATGCCGATCGACGAGTGCGCGCCCACCGTCACCGCCACCGAGCCGTCGTAGGTGGCGAGCTCCTGCAGGGTGCGCGAGTACGCGGTGGTGGAGAGGTTCATGCCCCCGTGCGCTTCGGGAATGAGCAGGCTGAAGAGGCCGAACTGCTTCATCTCCTCGAGGAAGGACGCGGGCATCTCGCCCTTGGCGTCCCACTCGCGGAAGTCTTTCTCGTGCGGCTTGAGCAGCTGCTCGATCGATCCGCGGATGTTCTTGAAGACCTCCTGATCGCCGTCCTTCATCTTCGGGTACGGGAGGATCTGATCCTCTTCGATGGAGCCGAAACAGAGCTGCGAGATGAACGAGGGTGCGGGGGTGGTGGCCATGGCGACCAGTTACTTAACGCAGTGCGGCGTGCGTCGCACGCGAAGCTGAAAGCGGCCGTGATGGAGCGGGTCAGCGCGGCAGGCTCGAAGGGTACGCGGTGAACGAAGCGATGTGATGATGACGCAGCCGGGGCGGGAGACCCTTCGGGCGACGTAATCGCGCGATTACATTTTCCGCTCGGACCGAAAAAAAACGTCATCACGCGATTACGTCGTCGGACACCTGTGCCGGCCCCTGAGCTCGTCAGCATCACATCGCTGAGGAT
>VFKJ01000392.1 GCA_009885595.1 Myxococcales bacterium
CACCGGCGCCACGGCCCGCAGGCTCTGCGCGGCGCACGAACCCGGCATCGGCATCAGCGCCGCCAGCCCCTCTCCCCCGCGCCGTGCAGGAGTGGACGCGCCAACGCGCCCCGGAGATCGCGGGGCACCATGCAGACACGCTCATGGAGTGAACTTCGTGCTAGCCTGCGTGTCATGAGTCGCCTCAATCTGACACTCCCAGAGACCACGATGAAGGCCCTCACCCGGTACGCGCAGGGGCGACCCACGGCCCAGGTCGCCCGTGAACTCCTCGAAGAAGCGCTGGCCCGAGAAGCGAGAGCGCAGGCCCTGCGGAAGCTGGCGCGCGACTACGCCGCTGGCCGCCAGGACGCGCTGGGGTTGCTGGCCGACTTCGAGCCGCTCGCCGCGGAGGTGCTCAGTGAAGAGCGCGAGTGAGTCCCTGGAGCTGCGGCGCGGCGACCTGGTGTGGGTCAACTGCGAGCCGTCGGTGGGGGCGGAGCCGAAGAAGGTGCGCACCTGCGTGGTGGTGTCGAACGACATCGCCAACCGCTTCGGCCAGGTCATCACCGCGATCCCGACCCAGCGCTTCACGACGGAGCGAAACGGTCGCGCCTACATGGTGGACTTGAGATCGCCGCGCTCGAACCTGAAGGCAGACCGCATCGCCAACGCTTCGATGGTGACGACGTGGGATCGGGCGAGGGTCTTGAAGCGCGAGGGCCGGGTGACCCGCGAGACGCTCGCACGCATCGACTCGGCGCTCCGCCTGCACCTCGGCCTCGACGGCCTCTGACGCGGGCGGCGACGGGCTCACACGCCGTGAAGAGGGCGCTTCAGCCTCACCTTCGCCCGCGCGTCTTGCGGATAGCAGCGCGGGCGTGAGGCCAGGGACACCTTTCCTTCCTTCCGTCCCATCGATATGGTTTTCCCTATGAAAACGACCCTCGTGATCGACGATACGGTCATGGCTCGGCTCCGCGAGGAAGCGGCACGTCAGAAAACGACCATTTCCTCGCTCGTAGAAGCGGCGCTCCGCCTGCTACTCGAACCCAGCGACAAACCCCGCAAGCTGTCGCCGCTCCCCACATTCAAGAGCGGCGGGGCGATGGTCGACATCGCGAACCGCGAAGCCCTGTATGGAGTGATGGGTGGGCGCAGGTGACGTTTCTCGTCGACACCAACGTCCTCGTCTACGCGGCCGACCGCGACGCACCAGACCATGTCATCTGCCGCAAGAAGCTGGAGCGATGGAGGCAGCAGCGCTCGCCCTGGTACACGACGTGGGGCATCCTCTACGAATTTCTGCGCGTGGTGACCCACCCGCAGGTGCTTCGCCGTCCATGGTCGGGGCGGCAGGCATGGAGCTTCGTCGAGGCCATGATTGAGTCTCCGTCGCTGCGGGTGCTCGTGCATTCGCGAGAGCACCCGCAGGTCGTTGCCAAGGCAATGACTGGCGTGGCCGACCTGCGCGGCAACTTGTTTCACGATGCTCACACAGCGTTCTCGATGCTCGAGCACGGCGTGAAGCGCATCTACACCCGGGATGCCGACTTCCACCGGTTCCCGTTCGTGGAGGTGGTCGACCCGGCCACCGAACGGTGACTCGAGGAACCAGGCTCAGTGGTACGGCATCTACGGCGTCGGGAAGAACCTCGGCTTCGTCAACGACTCGAAGAGGGCTCCGCCTGCTTCCCGGGCAGCGGAGCCTGGAAGCGATCTCTCGAATGCGCGGGCTCTCGATCGCGCCGCCGCGATCGTTCTCGGCCCGTTCCACTCGAGAGGCGACCCGCGATGGCTGGATCGCCGACCCGCGGTTCATGAGGATCGTCTCCAGCTGTGGCGCCGCACTGCATCGATGAGGGCGTCCGTGCGCGCCTGCTGCTGGGCGTTGTAGCGCTCGACCTCCTCCACCTCCCGCAACACCGCCAGCGCGCGCTCGGTCGCCGGATCGAGCCTGGGCCGCTGCGGGACGTTCGGATTCGGTCTCCTTAACGCAGTAACCGAATCGAACTCGCTGCCGAGTGGAGCCGCGATGACCCGCTCGATCTCCGCCAAGGCGTCCCACTTCTCCAGCGGGGGCAGCGTCGTCACATTCTCCCCGAGCCGCTTCAGACGAATCGCCTCCTGCCGCTTGGCGTACGCGCTCGAACGAACCACCCCACTCGTCGAACAGCGTGCG
>VFKJ01000476.1 GCA_009885595.1 Myxococcales bacterium
CCGCCCGAAGATGCTCTTGCCGGCCTCGTCCTTCATTTCGATCTCCACCCGGTCACCATGCTTCATGAAGGGCGTCTTCGGCGTGCCGCTGTCGATGGTCTCGATCATCCGGATCTCCGCCAGGCACGAGATGCCGCGCGCGCGGTCCTGGTTCGACACCGTGCCGCTGCCCAGGATGGTGCCCGCGGTGAAGTTCCGCGTCTTGCAGAGGTGCTGCACCAGGTCGAAGAAGCTGAAGTGCATCTCCGGGCCCGCCTGGGTGTCGCCCACCAGCGTCCCGTTGAGCCAGGTCTGCAGCGTCAGGTGCACCCGGCCGTCCTTCCACGCCGCGCCCAGCTCGTCGGGCGTCACGGCCACGGGAGAGAACGCGGTCGCCGGCTTGCCCTGGAAGAACCCGAAGCCCTTGGCGAGCTCGTCGGGGATGAGGTTTCGCAAGGTGACGTCGTTCACCAGCATCACCAGCCTCACGTACTTCTCCGCCTGCGCGGAGGTGGTGCCCATCGGGGTGTCCCCCAGCACCACGGCCACCTCGGACTCGAAGTCGACGCCGAACTTCTCGTCGCGCGCCACGATGTCCTGAGTGGGCCCCAGCATCTCGGAAGAGCCGCCCTGGTAGACGAGCGGGTCGCTCTGCAGCGTGGGCGGCGGCTCGGCCTTGCGCGCCTTGCGCACCAGGATGACGTGGTTCAAGTACGCCGAGCCGTCCACCCACTCGTACGCGCGCGGCAGCGGCGCCATCAGCTTCGCGGCGTCGCAGGGCTCGCCTTTCACCGCACCTGACTCGAGCTGATCCGAAAGCGCGCGCAGCTTCGGGGCCACCTCGTCCCACGCGTCGAGGGCGGCCTGCAGCGTGGGCGACACCCCTGTAGCGCGGGCCCACGCCGACAGGTCCCGCTTCACCACAACCAAGGAGCCATCGCGGCTGCCGTCGCGCAAGGTAGCGAGCTTCATGGGCCCCGCATCACCGGGGGAGAGGTGGGAAGTCAAGCGTCCGGAAAGGACTTGCCCGCGCCATGCATGAGCCTACTCTGCGCAGGCTCATGCCCGAGGAGCTGGGGCTTTCCCCCGTGCACCGCATCATCGAGACCTACTCCCGTGCCGTGGATGCACTGGGGCTGGGTGTACCCCCGCTCTTCGTGGAGCGCTGGGCGGTGGCGGTGCACCAGGCGCTCTCGTCGCGCGCCCGCGAGTTCCACACCCACCAGCACGTGCTCGAGCTGGTGCGCGACGCCGACGCCATCGAGACGATCGCCGCGCTGTACCACGACATCGTCTACGTGCAGGTCGACCTCGACGTGCCCACTCACTACGCCGAGCTCCTGCGGCCGCTGGTGGAGCGCGACAGCAGCGAGCACGGCTGGAAGCTCTTGCCTCACTGCGCCGCCGACCCGACCGCGAGCGATGTGCTGGCGGTGTTTGGGTACAAGGCCGGCCAGGTGCTCACGCCCTTCACGGGCCTCAACGAGCTGGCCAGCGGGCTGGTGGCCGCCAAGGAACTCGAGGGCGTGCTCACGCGCGAGCAGCTGCTCGCGGTGGTGGCCTGCATCGAGGCGAGCATTCCCTTTCGTGATGGCGAGGCGGTGGCGCTGCGCGATCGCCTGAGCTCCCTGGGCATCAAGCCCGAGGACATCGGGGTGATGGTGCGGCGGGCCACCCGGTTGTCGAACAACGACGTGGGCAACTTCGCCGACCCCGATCCCGCGCGCTTCCTCGACAACACCTGGAAGCTCCTGCCCGAGACGAACCCGGCGCTGCACACGCCCACCACCTACAGCATTCGGGATTACCGGGTGGCGCTGATGAAGATGGAAGGCTTCCTCTCGAAGCTCCCCGCCGAGCGCGTGTTCCACACCTGGGGTGGGGAGCCTTCCCTCGAGGAGCACGGGCGGCGCATCGCGGCGGCGGCCAGCAACATCCAGCTGGCTGTGCGGTACATGCGCGCCAAGCTGTACTCGTCGTCGGTGATCGAAGCGCTGGCGTCCGAGTCGGGTGGTGACGCCCCGCTGCCGTATTTCATCGGCGGAGCGCCGGAGACCCCGGGCGCCCAGATGAAGCGGCTCGAGCAGTTCCTGCCCACACCCACCGGCGAGCGCGCCGACCTGCTCGACCCGGTGCTGCGCCAGCTGTTGCAGGGCGGCCGGGCGACGGTCTCGAGCTTCGACATCTCGCCCTCGCCGGTGGCGGACTATCTGTACGTCGAGCTGGGCGAGGCGCGGCTGATGAAGGGGCTGCTGGAGGCGCGCTCGATGTGGGACGCCACCATCTCCCCGCGCATGTTCCTCTCGCTGCAGCCGCGCGGGCCGATGCTGGCGATCGCGAAGGCGGCAGGCGAGATGGCGCCGACCCGGGCGGGCGCGCTCAACGAGCTGATGAAGCTGCTCTGACCTGCGGCCTCAGGGCTCGCAGAGCGTCGGGTACTCCAGCTCCACCACGTCACCCGGCAGCAGGGTGAGGCTCGAGAACGTCACCGCCCGCCGCGTCACGTCGAAGCTCCAGTTGCGCACCATGTTCGCGCCCAGCTCCGGCACGGCGACCCCACCGACGGTCACGCCAGGGAGCGCCCCCGGCACCGGCGGCGCGCGCAACGACAACGAATCGCGCGCGCCAAACAACGTGGGCGCCACCGACGACTCGAACAGCTGCGCGTCGCGGAGCACGTCGCAGTGTTCGGCCACCACTCCGCCCAGCTGCGCCGCCACGCCCTTCTGCAGCACGTTGGGGCTCGCCTCGTCATGGGTGCAGCCGCTGGTCACGGGGCTGAATGGTCCGACCGCGCTCCACGAGGTCCACTCGGGCCGCTGCGTGCCCTTCACCGCGGCCAGCTGGGGCAGCACCACGGAGAGCGGCTGCACCGTCCCCTCCCCCGCGTTCGTGAGCGAGACGACGTTGAGGCTGGCGCCGCGGCGCAGGAAGCCCGCGTTCCACAAGGTCACCACCGGCCCCGACACCGCCGCCAGCCCGGGGCCTGCGAAGGCCTCGAGGGGGTTGGTCATCGCGCTCCCCACGTCGAGCAGCGTCGCCAGCTGAGGAGCGGTCGCCGCGTCGAGCGCGAGCCAGCGCAGGCCGTCGGTCTCCACCAGCCGTCCCAGCGTCGCGGGCGTCTCCTCCGCGCGCACGCCGCCGATCCGCACGCTCGCGCGCCGCGCCCGGGCGAGCGCGAGCCAGGCATCGGCGCGCAGCGAGAGCCCACGCTGTAGCTCGGCAGCGCCGGGGCTCGCGTCCTGGATCAACAGCGAGTCGACCGAGCTCGGCATCACGAAGCGATCCCGCTGGCGCCCGCTCGCGTCCGCCGTGCCGCGCAAGGGGACTCTCCACTTCCGAGTGCCGGCGCCCACCTGCACCTCGACCTCGAGCACGCCCGCGTGCTGCGCCGCCGCCGTCGGGTCGAACCGCACCCGCATCGCATCGGCGGTGAAGGTGGAGCCCGCCAGTCGCTGCGGGGGCGCGCCCTCGAGCGTGAAGGCGGTGCTGCCGGTCACCTGCGTGGCCATGATCACCACCTCCTGGCCGGTGCAGCGATTGCCGACGTCGAAGCGCTGGGTGCGCGCGCCACACGCGGGCGCCACCACGCCGAAGTCCCACTGCTCGGGTGAGATGAAGAGGCAGCCGTCGTCGCTGGCGACCTCGAGCGGCACCGACCGGACCGGCGCGGCGACCGAGTTCACCGAGTAGCGCAAGGTGGGAAAGGCGGTGGTGCCGGGCGCGGTGGTCGGCAGGTACTCCACGTCGACGAAGCGTCGCTCGCCGGGGGCCACGGTGAACGCCGGGGCCGTGACGCGCACGTCGGGGCTGCCATCGATCCACAGCCCCTGCACCAGGCAGGGCGTGAGGCCCTGGTTCTCCAGCACCAGCGGGCGCACCATCGGCGTGGGCGCGCGCACCGGACCGAAGCTGAGCGACTGCGGCTGAAGCAAGGTGCAGTCGGCCAGGGGGCGCAGCCGCGCCTTCACTTCGAAGCGGAGCTCGGGCTGCTGCACGTCGTCGGTGTGGAGCACCACGAACCATCTCCACGGGCCCGGGCCGGTGGGCCTGGTCCGCAGCGGCAGCGGCGCCTGCGCCCCGGGCGCGATCACCAGCGGACCGGTGAAGCCCGCGCAGGTGCTGGTGGCGTCGATGAAGCCGCCCACGCAGAGCTCCGAGGCGCTGGTGCCGGGCTCGGACTCCACGGTGATGGTGCTGACGGTGACAGGCGTCGCGCTCGCGCGCACGTCGTCGTTGAGCAGCGCGACGCCGGTGGCGACCGCGAGCCGCTGTCCTTCCACCTCGGGTATGTCGCCGAGATCGACCGGAGACGGCGTCACCAACAGGCCCGCGCCCGCGCCGCGCGCCACCATGGGCACCTCGAGCAGCTCGCTCGCCGCGGTGATGATCAGCTTGCCGGTGACCGTGCCCGCGCCCAGCAGCCACGCCGTGAGCGGCACCTGCGCTTCACCCGACCGCCAGCCGCCCTGTGCGTCGCGCGTCGCGGGCGGCAGCTCGAGCTGCGTGAGGCCGGTGCGGAAGTTGGTGGTGGGCCCTCCCGCCGACGACAACACCTCGAGCGTCACCGGCACCGGCCGGCTCAGGGCGTTGAGCAAGGTGGCGGTGGCCGAGGGCTGCCCGGGCGGCGTCACCACGCCGAAGTCGAGCGTGCTCGGAGCCGCGCCCAGGTACCGCTGCAGCACGGTGGCGCGCAGCCGCACCTCTTTGGGAACGCAGTCGCCGCCGGGGTCGAGCTTCCAGGTGGCGGTGTATTCGCCCACGCCGGGGTCTCCGAGCACTACGCGCGCCTTGAGCGTCTCGCCCGCCGCGATGGACTGCGTGCCCGCGGGCCCGTTGGCGGCGAGCACGAAGGGCGCCCCCGGGGGACCGACGAAGACGTCACGGCGCACGTCACTCACCGGAAAGTCGACGGTGCGCTGCGGGCGCTCACCTGGCAGCACCGCGCCGAAGTCGAGGACGTCGGGCAGCACGCAGCGGCTGGCGTCGAGCGCGCCCGCGAGGCTCAGGGACGCGAGGGCGGCGCCCCCAGGAGAGGTGACGCGCACCACGCCTTCGTGCGTGGCGCTGGGCACGAGCTCGACCACCACCCAGAGCTGCCCACCCTTCGCCAGCGTCTGGCTGGTGAGCCCGCTGACGAGGAAGGCGGTGCCCACCTCGCCCTCGAACACCGGCTCGGCGAGCTCGACGTCGTTGGCCGAGGTGTTCCTGAGCAACGCTGTGATCTGCGTGCGACCTCCGCGGCCCCCGAAGTCGAAGGCGACGTCGCGGGCGGTGGTGCCGTCAGGCAACACGAAGACGAGCTCGTCGACCGCGGCCGGACAGCCGAAGAACAACGGTACGAACAGGAGGGGGAGCCATCGCATCGCGCGCGCACCGTACCCGCAGTCGCCGGGGATTCAGAAGATGAAGCCGGCTCCGAGCGCGAGGCCGAGGTCGTGGATGATGTCAGTCGACCGCGAGCGAACGAGGCTCTGGGCGACGAACGCGTCCATGTACTGGTCGCGCGGAAATCCGCGGCAGCTGGGAGAGAGCGAGAGCGGGCTCTCATCATCCCTGAAGAGCAGTGATCGCCGCGCGATCGCGCCCAGATCGCCCTCGTCGCAGCCGTTCACGGTGGTGGCGTCGGAACTGAAGCCCACGTCGCGCACCTCGAAGCTGGCAGTGAAGTGCTCGCCGACACGGAAGCGCAGCCCGGCCGCCGCGGTGGCCATGAAGCGCACTCCAGTGTCGCCGTACCTGGCAGGGGTGGTGCTGGCTGGCTTGAGCTGGTGCCGCGTACCGCCCGCGCCCGCACCGACGCTCAGCACGAAGCCCAGCTGCCCCCGCGGACCGTCAAAGAGCGTGAACTCGCCGAGGAAGGGCTCGAGCTCGACAGCGCCGAAGAGCCCCCAGGTCCACAGCATCGAGGTGGCGGCCTGCGCCTCGACGCGGAACTTCTCGATCAGTTCTCCGTTGAAGGCGGCCTCTTCGTTGTACCAATTGCCTCCGCCCAGCACCTGCAGGGCGAGGTGCTTGCGCGGCGACCAGCTGACTGCGCCGAAGGTGCCCAGGTGCTGGGTGAACTTCCCGTTCACCTGCACGCGCACCGGCTGCAGCGTCACCTCGAAGCGCGAGGGCGCGCTCGGCGCCTGCACCTCGACGAGCTGCGCCTGGCCCCACGCCGTCCCCGCCATCAACCCCGCCAGCAGCAGCGCTCGCATGGCCACCAGCCTCTCCGATCAGCGCGAACGAAAGAAGGCCCCCTCCCAACCCCGCGAGAGTAGATCGCCGCGCCGCCTGATCCGGGTCGCTCCGCCTCGGCCAAACTTCCGCTTCGCTTCTGTTTGTCTCGCGCAGCGTTCCGCTGCTATCGGCTCCGCTCCATGAGCATTCCTGTTCCCCCCGTGCCCTCGTTTCCCCCCGCGCAGTTCACCCTCACCTCGGTGAAGGGCCTCTCTGCCGCGGGCGTGAAGGCGGGCATCAAGGCGAGCGGGAACCCCGACGTGGGGCTGCTCGTCTCCGAAGCGCCGATGGCGGCCGCGGGCCTCTTCACGCAGAACCACTACGCCGCCGCGCCCGTCACGCTCTCGCGCACCCACCTGGTGCGCTCCGGTGGGCTGGTGCGCGCCGTCATCGTCAACTCGGGCAACGCCAACGCGTGCACGGGCCTCCAGGGCGAGAAGGACGCAGCGGAGATGTGCACCCAGGTGGCGAAGGCGATCGGGTGTCCGGTGGAGCAGGTGCTCGTGTGCAGCACCGGCGTCATCGGGGTGAAGCTGCCGATGGACAAGGTGCGCGCGGGCATCGACCTGGCGCTGAAGGAGAAGGCGAACGACGTCGAGGCGGGCCGCCGCTTCCTCTCCGCCATCATGACCACCGACGCGTACCCCAAGGAGGCCTGCGGGCAGCACGCGGGCGCCACCATCGCGGGCGTCTGCAAGGGCGCGGGGATGATCGAGCCGAACATGGCGACCATGCTCGCCTTCATGGCCACCGACTGGGATCTGCGCGCCGAGCAACTCAAGCGCTCGCTGCCCACCATCGCCGCCGGCAGCTTCAACGCGGTGCACGTCGACACGCACACCAGCACCAATGACACCCTGCTGCTGCTCTCGACGCGCGCGCTCCCGCCGCCCACCGACTGGGCCCGCCACGTCGAGCCCGTGGCGCGGCGCCTCGCGTGGCTGATCGCGCGCGATGGGGAAGGCGCCACCAAGGTGACCACCATCGAGGTGACCGGCGCCGCCTCTGAAGAAGCCGCCAGGGCCATCGCCAGGCGCGTCGCGTCTTCGGCCCTCGTGCGCACCGCGCTGTTCGGGAACGACCCGAACTGGGGCCGCTTCACCAGCCAGGTGGGCAACGCGCCCGAGGTGCGGCACCCGAAGTCACTCTCCTGCGTGCTGCAGGGCATCGAGGTCTTCAAGCAGGGCGAGCCGACCGCGTTCGATCGGGACGCCGCCTCGAAGGCGATGGCGGTGGAGGACGTGAAGCTCGAGCTCAAGCTCAACGACGGGCGCGGCCATGCCACGGTGATGACGTCGGATCTCGGCTACCGCTACGTGCAGGTGAACGCCGAATACACGACCTGATCACTGCAGTGAGCCCGCCCGCGATTCACAGTGGGGCGAGGTCCTGAAGCAGCTGGCGTCGTCGGGGCCGTAGGCGCCTGTTACACTCCGGGCATGGCGCAACCGGCCCGCCCCCTGCTGACCTTCGATGAGTATCTGCGCATCGAGAGCGACAGCCTCGTCAGGCACGAGTACCTGGACGGGGTGGTTTGGGCGATGGGCGGCGGCACCGACGAACATGCGGCGGTCGCGGCCAACGTGATTCGGCTCCTGGGCAACCAGCTTCTGGGGAAGCCTTGCCGCGTCTACACGGGCGACTTGCGGATTCGGGTCCGCGCGACGGGACTCACCACCTACCCGGATGCCTCCGTCATCTGCGATCGCGTCAGCTTCGATCCTGCCGATCCCAAACGAACGACCGCGCTCAACCCGAAGTTGCTCGTCGAAGTGACCAGCCCATCGACAGAGAAGTACGACCGCGCCGAGAAGCTCGAGCAGTACAAGAAGATCGCGACCCTTCGCGAGGTCGTTTTGGTCTCCCATCGAGAGCGGCTGGTGGAAGTCTGGCGCAAGAGCGGGAGCCGGTGGTCGCACCACGAATTCCGTGACGTGGTGCAGCTCACCTCGCTCGGTTGTTCACTCACGGTCGCCGAGATCTACCTCGACCCGCTCCGGGCCTAGCCATCCGCTAGGCTGGCGGCTGCATGCTCCTTCTGCTCTCGATGGTTCTGGGCGCCAGCCTCGAAGCAGACTTCCCGAAGGGCAGGCTCTTCGTCCGCCCGGGCGAGTCGACCGTGTCGATGGCGATCGGTCTCGACGCCGCCGTCTCACCAGACGGCGCGAAGGAGTTCCTCGCGCGCTACGCCGGCGCCTTCGGTTTGCAGCCTGGAGACGAGCTGGTGCTGCGCTCCCGACGAGGCGACGCCCTGCTCACCACGCTGCGGTTCGAGCGCAGGAAAGCCGGCGTGCCGGTGTTCGGTGCGGACCTCACCCTCACCTTCGAACGCGACGCGCGCCTGGTGATGATCCACGCGG